>WAJW01000152.1 GCA_015523685.1 Archaeoglobaceae archaeon | reverse complement strand
CTTCCCCGGAGACATCGCACAGGTAAAGATAGCACTCTACAACCCCGGAGATGATGATATTATGATAAACTCCATCACAGCCATGGGTGCGGGAATAAAAAGCACCCCCATTCTCAATCCCGGATACATGGCAGGGAAGTCGAGACAGATTTTTATCATACCTGTCAGGGCTGTGGAACCCGGAATGCATGTTATCACAATTAAAGTTCATACAGGAACGCGCTTCACCACATCCAATCTCATTCTCAATGTGGAGGACTCCCTCCCCGGATTATCCTTCGATCGAGACATCAGAAAGGGTGAGGTCAATCACGTAAACCTCAAATTATATTCACCTGCGAGTATAAAAAATGTGCTGATAGAACCTGAATTCAAATCCGAGCCCCGGACAATCTTTCTGGATGAGGTGAAGGGGTCTCTGAATATCCCGTTCAGCTTTTTCCCTGATGGAATAAAAGAGTATACCTTTCACATAACCTTCCACAACGGCATAAATCAACATAGCTATCTCGCCACAATACAGCCAGAATTTGAAATGTCAAAGGGCGTTTCTGTGAATATCTCCATCCCCTCGAACAATTTATATCTGTATGACGTCATCCCGATCCAGATAGCCCTGACAAATCTCAGGAATGACGATATTTACTCACTTCACATAACTCCGGAATCCGGAAAGGGTGTTTTTTCGAGAGGATCTGAAATTGCAATATTAAATTCAGGAGAGAGCAGGACATCGAAGATATACTACTCACCTCACAGCCCGGGAGAGGATGTTATATTGCTTAAAATAAACTACTCTGATGAATCCGGTAATGTAAATGTGATACAAAGGACAATCAACGTAAAAATTCTGAATCAGCCTTCTGTATCACTGACGAACCTGAATATCAAGATAAAAAGCCAGTCCGCAACATCACCACCACAGAGACGGGGATTCTTCAGACCTGCCAGGACACCTGAAAGACCCTCGTCAATTCAGATAACCCTTTCAGGAGATATAAGCAACAATGGAATAAGCCCGGTAAAAAACGTGTATGTCCACACAGATTCTGGAAAAGACTATTTTGTTGGCAGTATTGATCCTTCAGATGTTGAGAGTTTCAGCATTTCCACGGGGAAAGTGAAGATATCGAGAGTCACGGTAACCTGGACGAACTCACTGGGAGAAGAGTTCTCCATCTCTAAAAGTCAGACCTTCAGGCCTCCTGCTACTCCCCTGCAGAATAAAACGGGGACAAACTTTTTTAACATAATTCTCCTCGTTGTTGCAATTTCTGCCTTGTACGTCATTCTCAGGGTTTTGAGAGGTAAAAGGTGATGTACCTCGAGCTTGCCACAAGAAACCTTGGAAGATACAGAACGAGAAGTATTCTCGCAATAACAGGAATTGTCATAGGGGTTATGGCAGTTGCCTCAATCGGGATATTTGGCAACAGCATGAAAAAAACGGTGATGGACAGATTTGAGGATATTGCGGATACAATAATCATCGTTCCCAAACACACACAGGGCTATAATGAGATAGACGGGAAAGATATAGACATAATAGGGAAAATTGATGGCGTGGAGAGGGTAATCCCGGTGAAGAGCAAGAGAATAATGGTGGAATACAGAGGATCAAAGGCATTCATTACAGTTTACGGGATAAACGAGGACGACCTTCAGTACCTATTTGATGTTTATGATGGGGAAATAAGACTGAAAAGCACTGCAGTGGTTGGCTATTCACTCGGGGATGAGTTTGACATCAGACCCGGAAAACAGATTAATGTCGGGGGTTTGAATTTCAGAGTGAGCGGGATACTCGGAGAAAAGGGATTGAGTCCGGGCGTAGATCCTGATTATGCGGTGTTCCTTTCCGTGGATGATTTTGAGAAACTCTCTGATCAGGGATACACCATGGCAGTGGTCAAAGCCGACACCATTGAACATATAGACTGGATTGCCGAGAGTATTTATGACGCCATCAACACGAGAGATGAGAAAATAAACATCAGAACACTCGAATCCATTCTTGAGAACATAGAGGAGAATCTCTCCACCATAAGCAACTTTCTAATGGCCATTGCTGCGGTTTCACTTCTCGTAGCGGGAGTCAGCATTCTCAATATCATGCTGATGTCCACGGTTGAGAGAACAAAGGAGATAGGGATCATGAGGGCAACCGGTGCGCATCAGGGTTCTGTTCTTCTCATATTTCTGCTGGAAGCGTTGATTCTCGGTATTGCGGGAAGCACTGCCGGGGGCATTTTAAGCATAGCTGGCGGGTATCTGATAGTTTCCAGGATGGGTCTTTCCACGGCCTATGTACTGGATCCATCCTCAATCCCATACATTGTGGAGGGTTTTGCAGTTGGTATAATAACATCCGTTGCAAGCGGTCTGTATCCTGCGTGGAGAGCCAGCAGACTTGAGCCCATAGAGGCTCTGCGATACGAATGAATCATGTGAACAAATCCATGAGAGGGATTAAAAATTTTAAAAGATAAATTTTCATGTTTTTACAGTTTCCCTTCTCGTATAGAGATCGTCCTTCAACTTTCTTCCCGTCTGCCTTTCCCACTCCTCAATGGGTATGCCATACTCCGCCTGTATCTTATCCCTGTATAGATCGGGCAGGACGTTGAATGCACAGAATGGGATTATTCTGCCATCTGGAGAGGTATAGTGAATATCACACCTCATCACCCTTTCGATGTCATAATTGTACAGATCCTGGAAATGCATCATCCCTATGAACAGGCTCTTGAGATGGAACTGTCCCAGCGTGTGATAATCATGGCGTATGAGGACATCATAGATTATCTTTGCAAAATTAAACTCACCCGGTTGTCTCTCTTTATCAATGAACTTTCTGAGATTCCACAGGAGCTTCATCCCCTGCCACAGCTTGCTTTTTCCCTTCCTTATCTCTTCAGATGCTTCTCTCAGAAACTCAAATAACCCCTCAACATCCACGAATCTCGTTATTGGAACGAGCCTGTCTCCATCCTTGAAAACATAGGTTGCCATACCGCATGCAAAATGGATCGAAAGATCGTACTGTGGTCTGCCCGTCACAGCCTCCACGAACTGGGTTATGGGATTGACACATGGAACTGGATAGAAATCTTCCTTTCCGAGCTCTCCATCGAGCTGTTCTTCAAGTCTTTTTATTAAATCCGGGATTGTAATTCTGTATTTCTCTCTTTCCCTTCTGGGCATTCTCCCCACAAGAGAGACGGGCTGAAAATTCACGGATCTTATTATATCGATATTTTCAAATCCGAATCTCACTATATTGCCGGCCTCATGATCATTTACGGTATTTATTATTGTTGGAACAAGAACAATGCCCAGCCCTGCCTTTCTGCAGTTTTCAAGAATGCTCGGAATCTCCCAGTGATTCTTTCTGTTCGTCTCCGGTGTTGTGCCATCAAAACTCAGATAAAGGGTGTTCACACCGGCCTCTCTCACCATTTTTGCAAATTCCGGATCCTGAGATATTCTTATACCATTTGTATTGAGCTGAACGTGATCTATTCCTTCCTCCTTGATCACCCTGATAATATCAATAAGATCCTCTCTGAGGGTCGGTTCTCCCCCCGTTATCTGAATTGCATTGCCGGGAATTGGGAGTTCATTCCTTACAGCCCTCACCATCTCTCTTATCTGCTCAATTGTTGGTTCGTATATGTAACCCGCCCTCTTTGCATAGAAAAAGCAGTACCAGCAGGTCAGATCACATCTATTGGTGACCACTATATTTGTGAGGGCTGAGTGATTTATGTGTGCGTTACAGAGACCACAATCGAAGGGACAGACCGGATCCTCTTTATCAACATTTGGATTGTACAGCTTTTTACCCTGAGACTGAAATCTACTCGCTTTTTTAAATAATCCTGCATCCCCCCAGTAAACGTCCCTGAAAACCCCATGTTCCTCACATTCTTTTTCTATCATAACCCTGCCATTCTCCTCAAAAACTCTTGCAGGGATTATCGCTCTGCACTCAGGGCACAGAGAGCGCGTTGTATACGGAAGAACTACTTCCTCCCTCATATTACCATCTCACTTCCTTCTCGTTATTTTATATTATATTAAAATTTCCAGTTTTCAAATACCTATCTTTTTATATAACTTTTTCCAACCGTAATAACCGTGGAAATCCTTAAACTCCTTGCTTTAACAATATGGCTGATGCTACCCGCGTACACTCCCAACAACTTTGCCGTGCTTGTGGGTGGTGGAAAGCCGATCGATCTGGGAAGGAAGTTCGTTGATGGACGGCGGATTCTCGGAGATGGGAAAACATTCCGAGGGTTCATGGGGGGAATTTCTGGAGGATTGCTTACGGGAATTGTCCAATATGGAATTGAAAAGCTCTCAGGATTTGTTTACTATTCTTCATTTGGTTTGCCCGAGATACTTGGATTTTTCATAATATTTTCCACAGGAGCCCTTGCGGGTGATATTCTGGGCAGTTTTGTAAAAAGACGTCTGGCAATTGAGAGGGGTGGGCCTTTTCCTGTAGTTGACCAGCTCGATTTCGTTTTTGGAGCATTTCTCATGTCATATATGATAATGCCCGGGGTCTTTCTCAGTCTCTTCCAGAGAGATGTGATTCTTACCGCAATAATCATAACTCCTGTTCTCCATATTTTAGTAAACTTTTTAGCCTATAAAATCGGGAAAAAGGATGTTCCATGGTGATAACATGCCCTGCCATATCTGTGGAAGAGAATCAAGGAGGAAGTGTGTTATCTGTAATCGAGAAGCGTGTTCAAACCACTTCAATGTTATGCTTGGTGTGTGTTCGTCATGCATGAAAGGATAGAATATCTCAAAAATAAACTGATAGAATCAGGTGCAGTTAAATTTGGAGAATTTATCCTTTCATCCGGCAAGAAAAGCAATATGTATATCGATATAAAGCGAGCATCCATGGATCCGGAGATTCTTGATCTTATCTCCGATTTAATGGCCGATTCAATTGGAGAGGTTGAAAAGCTTTCCTGCATCGAACTTGGCGCTGTACCTCTTGCGACTGCAGTTTCTCTCAAAACAAAGCTACCACTGACAGTATTCAGAAAAATGAAAAAAGGATACGGCACGGGAGACGATCTCATAGGAGAGATCGGATCGGGAGAAAGAGTCTGCGTGATCGAGGATGTCACCACAACCGGAAAATCAGTAATGAGCGTTATCGAAAGGGTGAGGAGGGCAGGCGGTAGTGTCAGAGAGGTTCTGGTGGCCGTGGATAGAGAAGAGGGGGCTGAAAAAAGAATTAAATCACATGGTATTGAATTCAAACCGATTCTCAAAAAATCGGATCTGCTGAGGTGAGATGATGAGAGTTCTTCTTGTTGGTGGTGGAGGAAGAGAGCATGCCATCGGAAAAGCTCTTGTGGAGAGTGGAGCCGAACTCTTCGCTGTGATGAAAAACAGAAATCCGGGCATATCAAGACTCTCCAGAGAGTATCTGTTGACAGGTGAGACTGAAATAGGGAAAATTGTTGAATTTGCGAATGAAAAGAGAATAGACATGGCAGTGATCGGTCCTGAAGCTCCCCTTGCAGAGGGAATAGTCGATGAGCTGGTAAAAAACGGTATAGGATGTGTTGGCCCTCAAAAATCGCCTGCAAGGCTGGAGTGGGATAAATCGTGGGCAAGAGAGTTCATGCGGGAAAACAACATACCGGGGTGCCCGGAATTCGGTGTTTTTGATGATATCGAATCCGCGATAAAATTCGGAGAGAGTCTCGGGGAATATGTTATAAAGCCGTCCGGGCTTACAGGAGGGAAGGGTGTTCGGGTTAAGGGAGAACACTTCTCCACCGTGAGTGAAGCCCGTGATATAATGAGATCCATGATTCCATCCCACAGGATTGTCATAGAGGAGAAACTTGTTGGAGAGGAGTTCACCCTTCAGGGTTTTGTTGATGGGAAAAATGTTGAACCCTCACCCTGTGTTCAGGATCACAAGAGGGCTTTCGAAGGAGATAAAGGCCCGAATACGGGAGGTATGGGTTCATACTCTGATACAGGATACCTTCTACCCTTTATGGAAAAGAAAGACTATGATTCTGCCCTGAAAATTATGACAAAGACTGTTAAGGCCCTGAAAAAAGCGGGAATGGAGTACAGAGGCATTCTCTATGGACAGTTCATGCTCACCGGGGATGGAGTTAAACTCATCGAATACAATGTGAGATTCGGAGATCCTGAGGCGATGAACATTCTGCCGATAATGAGAACGGGCTTTCTCGAGGTCTGTGAGGGTATTGTGGATGGAAAAAATGCCAGTGTGAAATTCATGGATAAAGCAACTGTGTGTAAATATCTTGTTCCTGCGGGATATCCGTCGGATCCAAAATCCGGAGCAAGGATTGAGATCAATGCCAAAGAAGAAGAGAATCTGAAGATATTCTATGCGAGTGTGGATGAGAGAGAGGATGGCATATACACCACAACTTCAAGATCAATGGCCCTGGTGGGTATTGGTGATGATATATATTCTGCGGAGGAAAGGGTTGAGAGATCAATAAGTTTAATAAAGGGTGATCTCTTCTATAGAAGTGATATAGGCAAAAGAGAGCTTGTTGAAAAAAGAATCAATAATATTAAAAACCTAAGGCGAGGCTCATGAAACATCTCATATCGATCACGGATCTATCAGTTGAGGAAATTGATGAAATCCTCAGACTTGCCGAGAGATTCAAAGAGGACAGATACAGAAACAGAATAACCGACTATCTCAGAAACAGAAGTCTGGCAATGATTTTCGAATATCCCTCCACGAGAACGAGGGTGTCATTTGAAGTTGCAATGGCCGACCTTGGGGGACATGCCCTGTATCTTTCCTGGAACGATCTTCAGCTCGGAAGGGGGGAGACGATAAGGGATACTGCAAAGGTACTTTCTAGATATGTCCACGGGGTGATGATAAGGGCAAAGAAACACGAGACCATTGAAGAATTCGCGAGGCATTCGGAAGTTCCCGTAATAAATGGACTCAGTGACTTTGAACATCCCTGTCAGGTTCTCAGTGATCTCTTTACGATAAAGGAATATAAGGGGAGTTTCAGGAATCTGACCCTTACATGGGTAGGAGACGGAAACAACGTGTGCAATTCACTCATACTTGCATCTGCCATGATGGGATTCAGGATGGTTGTTTCCACACCTGAAGGATACGAACCTGACGAGGATGTGATAAGAAGAGCGAGAGAGGAATTTAACGGGGATATCATCATTGAGAAAGACCCCGTGAGGGCTGTCGAGAATGCAGATATAATCTATACGGATGTATGGATTTCAATGGGCATGGAGGACGAAAGGGACAGGAGGCTGAGCGATTTCAGAGAATATCAGGTCAATGAGATGCTGGTCAGAAAAAGCAAGGAGAGCGTTATTGTCATGCACTGCCTGCCAGCCCACAGGGGGGAGGAGATCACATCTGGTGTTCTGGATAGTGAGCAATCGGTCGTGATAGATCAGGCGGAGAACAGGCTCCACGTTCAGAAGGCCATCCTTGTGAGACTTCTTTCCGATATAGAGATTTCTGAACTCACTGAATGAACCTTTCGGGCTGAATTCAGATCATGCAAATTTATCAAAACCATGGATGAAATAAGATGTAATTACCATGTTGCCACTGATCTGTCAGAGGCGAGAGTTTTCCCTGCTGAATTTCTCACCTCAACGATGATCATGACTTTCTCTCCCTTTTCAGGCAATTTTTCAGGGGGATAGGTGAAATATACAGTTATATCGTCTCCTTCTGTTCCTATTGGCACGTGTGCAACATCAGAGATCCCTCCGGAATAAATCGAAAAAACGTGTATCCCGGGAAATGGAGGCTGGGCATACATCTTTATTTTTGAAGGGCTCACCTCAACTTTCTCAACGCTTTTAATCTTGAGAACATGTGTTCCATTGATGTAGTAGTGGAGGAACGTTATCCTGAAGGCGGGTACCTTCTCCGGAACTTTATTTTTTTCAGCACATCCGGTCAGAGAAATGGATAAGAAAGTCATCAGTAGAATTACCGCAAGGGTGTATGCCCTCATGTCTTGACCTCCTCTGAACAAAAAGCCATGAAAACGAAAGAATAAAAAAATTTCTAAAAAAGACCATGTTTCTTCTTTTCTGTCCAGGTGATCCATCCCTTTAATGTAAAAATCCACCTTATTCAATCATGCTCCGAAGGTTGATAATGGATATTCCAGCTCTCCATCACAATCACAGATCTCTACTGCAAAATCCTGCAGTCAAAATGGCATGAATCCCTGAATCCATGGCATGAGTTTGCATTCAGTCGTTGAGGATTATATCTTGCCTCCATTGTAGTAGATGGTGTTATTTGGCTCCGAATAAGAGACAAAGTTGCCTGAATTCGGTGCACCAGCCCTCTTGCATGAAATGCATGTATCTCCATGAAGGAAAAGTGGAACATTGAATACATTCGCATCCAGATTGTCCATGGCGTTTGCCCAGGCGGGAGTCAGATAACTCCCGGAGGTCTTGTCATACACTGAAAAAGAATAGCTATCTGTATGGCAGGTGAAGCATGAAAGTCTCCTCGCAACATGCACTGTTGCTGTTAATTCAGGAGGTATATTTGTTCCGGAAACGGTTGGGTTATGGCATGAGGACAGACAGTAATCCGATATGTTGGTGTATGCGGTTCCGATATTGTTTATATCATGGATGGGTGCCTGAGGATTAGCAGACTTACCACCCCAGTACCAGATTACATGAGATGAGTTCGGAGTTTTTCCGCTTAAACTTGCTTCTGTATGATTTATCGCATTCCATATATCTGAATGACAGCTATTCTTGCCAAAATCTCCAGCATTAAGGTAATCGATCAAATTCAATTTATAGTCCTTATTATCCAGATGGGTGTCTCATTAGCTTTAGGTTCCCTGTAGATAGTGGAATTTATGTAATATCCCGAGTTGTGGCATCCACATCCAGTAGTGTCGAGATTATGATTGTTAGACACATGACATGAAATGCGGATGTCTCCCTGTGCGGATTGAGGATAATTCTGGAATTGAGGATAAAAATAAGTTGAATTATGGTGCCCCCTGCTTGGAGTTTCATTAGAAGGGGGATAAGGACCCTGTGGTGAATGGCATGACACACATTGAATTTTCTCTGCAGAATGAACTTCATCGGAATGTACAGAAGGATAACTGGCAAAAGTTTGATTAAAATGACAGCTCAGGCACCAGTCGTTATTTACAGGCATTGTTTGATGTATTGCAGGATCATTTCCTTTATCGGTTACATCACCGGCGTGCTGTCTTCCCAAACTGCTTCCAAGCCCACCTAAATATATATTCTTATGGCAGGAAACGCACGTTATATTGGAGATAGGAATAAGTTTGTGTATAGAGCCATTTTTATTGAGAGTGATGGTATATGTCCTCAAAGGTCCAAACTCCACTTTTTTTATAGAATACAGAAGTCCATCTGTAGATGTTCCATCTGTGTATATAGACACATTAACATACTCTGGATAAGAAAATGTAATATTTACTTTCAAGCCTGAATGACAGCTCAGGCAGGCTTCATTCTCCCCGACTCCAAGAGTTGAGTTCAGAGCATCGAGGACGAATCTCTTATGGGCTGAGTAATCACTTCCGTAGTTCGTCTGATTGAAAGCTCTTGCTGAAGGGACAGCAATGGTGGTTCCATTTGCGAGTGTAATGCTGG
>WAJW01000151.1 GCA_015523685.1 Archaeoglobaceae archaeon | reverse complement strand
CCTTCTCTTTGGAGATGAGAAGAAGGTCAGGGAGGATTGTCTGAGATCGATAAGAGAGGGAGGGCCAGACAGATTCATTCTCATGCCGGGATGTGGAGTGCCTCCTGAAACCCCTGTTGAGAATCTCAGGGTTATGGTTGAGGTTGCAAGGAGGGTTGGAAGTGGATGAGAGAGAAAATGAGAGAATTCGATCTCAACTGTGAATGTTTCTGATGAACTGAGTATTAAACTTTCTAAAAGATGAAGTATGGTTCTTTCAGAAATCCATTCCCGTGGCAGATCAGTTAATGACTGGAATTACTCAATTTCAATGCCATTTCCGAACCTGAAACTGATTTTAATAGATTATCTGTTTTCCTTTTCAAAACTGATTATTATATCTGCAATTTCTCCCACATCATCTGGAGATAGTGTTCTGAATCCTGAAATCTCATTCCGGCTGATAACTGCAATGATCTCCCCATGAGAGAAATAATCAAGATCCTCCTCTGAGTCTGCAATAACTATGCGGGGCAAGCCTTCCCTGTTGAAACCCTCTGTAATCACGATGTCATAATCTCTCAGGTAACGCTCATAAAGATTCCTGACGCTTTCTTCTCCGTCAGTTCTCCTGATCAGAGCCTGTTTTACAGGAGAACTTATCATCACCGCATCTGCCCCACCGTTGTAAAACTTCCAGGTGTCCTTGCCCTCCTTATCGATCTCAAAATCTCCATGAGCATGATGCTTCACAATGGCTATGGAGTACCCCCTTTTTTTTATTTCTTCAATAAGCCTCAGTATCAGATGAGTTTTGCCTGATCCAGATTTTCCCACTATCGACAGCATTATATCAGCCTTATCGTTTCCAGATTCATGGGAGCTCTTGTTTCAACCCGGAACATCTTGTATATGGACGATGCGAGATCGATACACTTGTTTTCATCCCCGTGGACCGTTATGACCTTCTCGGGCCTGTTGCTCAATCTTTTAACAAAATCGATGAGCTGTTTCCGGTCTGAATGCCCTGAAAAACCGTCCACGGTCTGAACATCCATCCTGAGTTCAATAGTTTCGGTTTTACCGTTGGAGGAAATGGGTATCTCTTTCCAGCCTCTCTGAATCCTCCTGCCCATTGTGCCTTCCGCCTGATACCCCACAAATACAAGGGTGTTTTTTTCATCAGGTGCAAATGCCCTGAAATACTCCATAACCGGACCACCATTGAGCATCCCTGATGTTGCAAGTATAACAGCAGGCCCGCTGTCGTTCATCACCTCATCTCTTTTTGATGATGAATCAACCCTCACAAAGTTCTCCGACTTGAACGGATTGAGCCCCTGATGGAATATCATGTTCTTCAGGTCGTTGTTGAGATATTCAGGATAGGTTGTGTGAACCGCTGTGGCTTCATGTATCATACCATCGAGATACACGGGTATATCCTCAATCCTCTTCTCTCTGAGGGCCTCTTCAAGGACTATCATAACTTCCTGACTTCTACCGACCGCAAATGTGGGTATCAGAACCTTTCCTCCTCTTTCTACTGTCTTTCTGATGATCTCGCAGAGATGATTTTCGGCTTCAGATCTCGATGGCTGGAAATCCTCGGACCCCCCATAAGTCGCCTCCATTATGAGAGACTCGAGACGGGGGAAGTTGGTTGTCGCCCTGTTGAAAAGCCTGGTTTTCTCGAACTTGAAATCTCCTGAAAAGGCAACATTGTACAGTCCGTTTCCTATGTGAAGATGGACTATAGCAGAACCGAGTATATGTCCAGCGTTGTGAAGGGTTAATCTTATGTCTGGAGATATATCCGTGACAACCCCGTAGTCCACCGTTATGGTATGCTTGAGGGTCTCCCGTATCATTGAGGAATCATACGGTATTTTACCTCCCTCTCTCCCCACCACATCGATGTAATCAAGCTGAAGAAGAACCATCAGGTCCCTCGTTGGGGGAGTCATGTATATGGGTCCTCTGTAGCCATATTTGAAGAGAAGGGGCACAAGACCACAGTGATCAAGATGAGCATGGGTTATTATGACCGCATCGAGAGAGTCGAGGGGCTGAACTTCCGGGATATAGAGGTATGGAGTCCCGTCTGTAAGGCTCACGTTAACGCCACAGTCTATGAGAATCTTGCTCTCGGGTGTTGAGAGAAGATACGCACTTCTGCCCACCTCCCTGCAACCACCGAGAAAGGTTACTCTGACCCATTTTGTGTCATAAACTGGATTCCTGTGGATCTTTCTACCAATCTGCCTCAAAATTTCTTTTCTCTCGTCCTTAACAGAAAAGAGGAACTGTCTTATATTCCTGACAGTCTTGGATTCAATTGGTGGAGTCCTCATCACTCTTGGAGTCCATCCTATGTGTTTCATCAGATCTCTGAGGGTTGAGCCCTGCTTTCCTATCACAACACCGGGCTTTTCCGCCTCGATGATCACCTCACCGTTTTCCGGATCAAAGAAAATATCCGTTATTTCAGCCTCATCAGGGACAATTTCTTTGATTATCTGCTTTGCTTCTTCCTGTGGCTTCAGACTGGATGAGTCCGGCCTTATAACGATTCTCTTTCTGAGCTCCTTTGCAAGTTTTTTTATGATATCTCCGTCATCAGCGAGCTTCTGAGGATTCCTGACATATATGACTAACACGGGCCCCTCAAAGTCAAGCTCGGTTATCTTTACGTCCTTTGGGATATATTCAGATATTTTTACTTTCAGTTCTTCAAGGAAATCTTCACCCATTGAGCCCCCTTCGTTAAAGGTTCTGTTTTTCACCAAGAATTCTCTTGATTTCCTCTTCTGAAAGCTCAAAATAACCGTCCTCTGTTATCCGGACAACGTCCATTCCATCACCTGAGGCGGAATCCCTCTTCATCGCTGCACTTATCGCCCTGATAACAAGCTCTGAGGCATCTTCAGTGCTCATATCATCAGAATATCTGTCCTCAAGAACGCCATATGCGGTGAGACTTCCTGAACCCGTCGCCACGACCCTGTCCTCTTTGATTGCTCCACCTATCGGATCTATGGAATAGATCTTTCCCCCATCACTGTCAACGCCTCCAACGAGGAGCTGGACAAAATAGGGGTACCACCTGTTCTGATTCAGCAGATTGCTGAGAAGTGACGCGACAGACTGAACGGACATCACCCTATCCCGCCTCAACCTGTAAAGATCCGTCTCAATTTTCACGACTCTTGCAAGAAACTGAGCATCTCCAACTGATCCAGCGGTTGTGAGAGCTATCCTGTCTGATATCCTGTATATCTTCTTCGCCGCTCTACTGGCGATAAAGTTTCCCATAGTTGCCCTTTTTTCAGTTCCGAGTACGACTCCATCCTTACAGACAACACCAACGGTTGTTGTTCCTTTATACACCTTTTCCGAAATCATCTGTTATACCCTCTGCCCTTTTTGACCTGTTAAAACAGAGCTTGAAAAAAATGGTTATATCTTATTATATAAGTTTTTTCCATGAAGCCTCAGGGAAACGTCCATCATGGCTGATGACACGAATGAAGGTATGGAAGATGTCAGTATCCGATCTCGGTGAGCCTTTCTCTCAATATCTCTGCAGACCTTCTGAGGCCTGATAATTCATCCTCACTCAGGGGATACTCCACAATCTCCTCAACTCCGTCTTTCCCGAGAATTGCGGGAACGCCAAGGGCCACATCTTCAATTCCGTATTCCCCATCCAGGGTTACACTGACAGGCATCTCTTCATTTGTATCGTGTATGACAGCCCTTACCATCTTTGCAACACAGTTTCCGGGTGCATAAAAAGTTGCACCTTTCCTCTTTATTATCTCCATACCTCTATCCCGTGTATTCCTCTCTATCTCCTCCCAGTTCACATCATCAAGCCCTTCAAACTCTGTCAGGCTTCTCACCACAACCATACTATCCCCGTGCTCTCCAAGCACGTATGCCCTGACATTTTTTGCCCCTGCAAGAATCAACTGCTCCTTCAGCCTGACACTGTCATGGATGGAACCCATACCAAAAACCTCCCCCCTTCTCTTGCCACTTTCTCTGTAAGCCACATAGGTCATAATATCGAGGGGATTGGTTATCATGAGAATGAGAGCGTTGGGCGCATGTTCAACTATATTTTTAACGACATCCTTTATTATACCGACGTTAGTTCTCGTCAGATCAAGCCTTGTCATCCCCGGCTTTCTTGCAATTCCAGCAGATACCGCAACAACATCGCTGTTCTTTAGAAGAGAGTAATCATCTCCTCCATAAACTCTTATCTCCTTTTCAATGGCAATACCTGATGCACTGAGATCCATTGCCTCTCCCTCGGCAAGCTCCCTTACTATATCAACAAGAACGAGTTCGTCCATATCAAGCATGTGCATGCACGCGAAGGCAGAGGTGGAACCGATTCTACCTGCTCCGACAAATCCAATTTTGGTCATTTTTATCCCTCCTGTATGAAGAATTGGGGTAGAATTTAATGATTTCGATAATTATCCTCCCGGGCATCAACTCCGGGATATGTTTCACTCAGGCTCCACGATGGGAATTATGCATAACAGTATGAAGTCCCTGTTCCCGGGATTTCTGAACTGATGCTCTGTCCCCGGAGGTATGAACACAACCATATCCCTCTCCAGTTCATATTCTTCACTGCCAATTCTTACCACTCCCTCACCCTCAAGCACATAGTTCTCGTGCTCCCAGGGATGAGAGTGTAACGGGGTGTGTCCTCCCGGTCTTATTACAAACCTTCTCATTGCAAAATTCTCTGCACCCATTGAACTGTCCACAAGCCACTGAAGTTCAACATTTTCAGCACCGGAAACATTCATCTTTTCAGATTTTATTTCGGATATATGTCTGACAGGCATTTAATCACCTCATATACCGAGATATGCCTTTCTCACCTCTTTAAGATCGATGAGCCGGGATGGCTCTCCGTGACTCACAACCCTTCCATTCTCAATTATATAGGTATAATCTCCTGCCTTGAGGGATGCCATAACGTTCTGTTCAACCAGAAGAATTGTAATTCCGAGCTCCTCACGGAGTTTTTTCAGGGTATCCATTACCTGATCCACCACTATTGGTGCGAGTCCCTGGCTTGGTTCATCAAGCATGATAAACTCCGGTCTTGCCATGAGAGCCCTTGCGATTGCAAGCATCTGCTGTTGTCCACCGCTCAGGGTTCCTGCTTTCTGCTCCTCCCTCTCCTTCAATATGGGGAAGAGAGAGTACACGATCTCGAGTGAATCTTCCATTTTTTCCTTTGCCTTTTCAGAATAAGCCCCCATCATCAGATTCTCTCTCACACTCATGTTTCCGAACAGATGTCTGCCTTCCAGAACCATGGTCATGCCCATGTCCACCTTGGAATGAGGAGGCAGATCGGTCACATCCTTACCATCATACATTATTTTACCACTCCATGGTTTCAGCATACCCATTATCGCTCTTAGAGTAGTGGTTTTACCTGCTCCATTCGGGCCCATTATAGTTGTTATGGATTTTTTCTCCACCTGAATATCTATTCCCCACAGAACCTGCATGGAGCTGTATCCCGTTTCCAGCTTCTCAACCTTTAGCATATCACTCCCCCGGCAATTTTGATTCTCCAAAATAGACCATTGCAACCTCATCCATCATGAGAACTTCAAGAGTCGGACCTTCAACCATCTTTCTACCCTCGTGCATAACCATTATCCTCTCCGCAAATTTCATAACTGCTGGTATTACATGCTCTACCATTGCAACAACAGCTATTTCTTCCTCCTCTTTGACCCTCTTGATCAGATCCACCACTCTGTCCACATCCTTGGGATTCATACCCGCAACAACCTCATCGAGAAGGAGTAGTTTTGGTTTCATGGCAAGAGCCCTTGCCAGTTCGAGGAGTTTTTTCTCCACCGCAGTGAGCCTTTCCGCCTCATCATTTCTCTTCTCATGTAATCCCACCACCTCGATATAATGATCTGCAATTTCAAGGGCCGAATCAACATCAATTTTCCCGCTGAGCGTACCGAAGAGGGCTCCAACCGCAACATTTTCCCTTACAGTTGCGCCTTTAAATGGCCTGGGAATCTGGAAGGATCTTCCAATTCCAAGCTGAGCCCGTCTGTAAGGTGGTAATTCCGTTATTTCCTGTCCATCGAAGAAAATTCTTCCAGAATCAGGTCTGTATATACCGCTGATCAGATTGAACAGGGTCGTTTTCCCGCTTCCATTTGGCCCAACTATCCCGAAGGACTCCCCCTTTTCTATCTTGAGGGAGACATCATTGACGGCAATCAGACCGCCAAATCTTTTTGAAACGCCATCCAATTCGAGCAGTGGCATGGTTTCACCTCATATTATGTACTTCTCAAACCGGGTGTTCCTGACCTTTCTCTTAACATAGCCCATCACACCCTCGGGAAAGATTGTAACGATGAGCACGAGCAGAGGGGCAACAACGAGCAGTTGAAATCCCGGAAGAACGGTTGAAAGGTAATACCTCAGAAAACCGTAGATCAACCCACCCATTATCGGCCCCGTCAGTGTTCCGGCACCTCCGAGCATCACGATGGCAATGGCCTCAACAGTATACGTTATGTTGAAAACGTCCTCCGGAAACACATACGTCAGCTTTAGAGTCCAGGCTGATGCCCCTATCAATCCTGCAAAAATTGCGCTCATGGCGAAGGCCATTATTTTGTATTTGGTTGCGAAGACGCCCATCACCCTTGCCGCATCCTCATCCTCTCTGACAGCCATGAGTGCATATCCAATCCTGCTGTTTATTATGTATACGGTGAGAAACGCGGCAATGAAACCTATAACGAATACCATGATATCAGCGACAAATGTGGAAATGTAATTTGATAGATCGGAACCAAATATATCCTTCATTGTTGAGGATATTATTATCCCTTCTGAACCTCCCCACAGTCTGACACCCTCAACAAGATATCTGAAACCCTCATTAACTCCTATTGTTGCTATTGCAAAATATGCACCCCTCAATCTCAGAGCTATGGCTCCGACCGCAAGGGACAGAAGGGATGACATGATGATGGCAAGCACAAACCCGAGAAGTATCACCCACAGACCGAGAGAACTGAAGCTGGAAAATGCAAGGGCCATACCGTAAGAGCCGAGAGCAAGAAAGGCCACGTAACCGAAATCAACATAACCGGTCATTCCAAGAAACATGTTGAGGGCCTGACCGAGGGCTATATAGAACATGATAAATGCCACGGGTTGCCATCTGCTTTCGGACGATAACCCGACAAGAAGGAGGGTGAGATAGAGAATTATCACAGGGATCATCGGTCTCACGTATCTCCTCATTCCCCTTCACCCCCCATGAGTCCTGTTGGCTTGACCAGGAGGATTATCAGTAAAACAGAAAATGCCACAAATCTTGTGAGACTGAAGGGCTCAACGTTCGGAAATAGACTCAGTATTGTGTAAGAACCGTTCTCCAGCAATCCAAAAATGAACCCACCGACAAAAGCACCCCATGGAGATGACAGACCCCCGAGAACCGCAATGACGAAAGCTTTGAGAGTGTACTCTCCACCCATGTAAGGGTTTATCCCAACAGGAACGAAGAGTGTCACAAGCACTCCACTCATAACGGTGAGGCCTATACCTATCGCAAAACTCAGAGCATAGATTCTCGTTACATTAACTCCACAGACCATGGCACCCTCTCTATCCTCAACAACAGCCCTTATGGCTGTTCCGATTCTCGTTTTCTGGAATATGGAATAGAGTATGAGAGCAATTATGATGCTCATGCCAAAGGCAAGAAGTTTTGAATATGGAATAAGAGTAATGCTGAGGTTCACGCTTCCTATATTCCAGGTATAGCCCCTATGATCCGGTCCCCAGAAAAATTTTGCAAGTTCCTCAAGAAATATGCCTATTCCAAAGGTTGCAAGAAGGGACGATAGCTCAGGGGCTCCTATAAGTCTCCTGATGACTGTATAAAATACAGCCAGTCCCATCGAGAGGCCGATAACAAGGGCAATCGGTATTGAGAGCATGGGATTTATTGAGTAGAGGGTAAACATCCAGTATGCTGTGAAGGCTCCGAGCATTATAAAGGCGCCATGACCAACATTGACAATCTTAAGAACGCCGAATATCTGGCTCAAACCCATGGTGGCAAGGCCGTAGACTGCCCCGAGAATGGCTCCATAAATCAGATTACCGGCGAGCTGTTCGAGAAAGGGCATTGTTTCACCTCAAAAAAAAGAGAAATAAATGGTTTACTTTGTGGCAAGTTTACCCTGCTCCTTCTCCTCCCAGGTTGGTATCGGGTAGTAAGGTTCACCAGTTGCTGCTTCAGGTGGCCAGATGATCACCTTCTTTCCACCCTGCCACTGGAACAGAACCATCTCATGTCCTACCTGCTTTCCGGTCTGTGGATCGATCTTGAAGTTTCCGAAGAATGTCATGAACTCCAGCTTGCTGAAGGTATCTCTGAGGGCTTTGGAATCTGTTGTTCCCGCTGTATCAATTGCCTTTGCAATCGCCAGTATGGCTCCTGCAGCTTCCGCTGCATGATAATCTGGCTGCACATCCTCTCCTGCAACCTCATGGAAGTACTTGAGGAATTCTTCCTGTGTTGGTCCGTAATATTCAAGGCCAGCCTGTTTTGCAGCCTCCGGACTGTACTTCACTCCTATCTCCCACTGACCGGGGCCCGCGATACCCTCAGCCCTTGTTCCGAGTGCCTCATAGAACTTGGGCAATGCGGGAGCGACTATTATTGATATGAACTTTGCATTCACCTTCAGATCGGCCATCTGAGTTACGAGTAGCTGACCATCTGCAAAATGGCCTCCCCCAAGCACTATGTCCGGATTCGCCGCTTTCATCTCGGAAAGGAGTGGTGTTAGATCTGTCGGATTCTTGGGATAGGTCTTATCGAATACAACTTCAAATCCGAGCTCCTCCGCATGCTCCTTTGCACCTCTGAACACAGACTTTGCAAATTCGTTATCTTCGTATATCAGCGCGACTCTCTTCGCAGATGGGTCTATGGATTTTATGAGATCGAGGGCACCGCTCTGATACTTGCTTGCAGGACTCAGAACCTGAACAACATACTCATATCCCTGCTCAAAGATCCTGTCACTTGCACCTCCATGGCTCACGTACAGCTTCCCGTATTTTTCTGCGATGGGTGCAGCTGCGAGTGTCAATCCCGAACTGTACGGAGCGAGCAGAACATCCGCCTTGTCAACCGTAACAAGCCTCTCATAGAAGCTCTGAACCGTCTCCTTCTTTGATTCATCATCGTAGTACTTGAACTCCAGCTTAACCTTCTTTCCACCTACATTCACACCGCCATGCACGTCATTTATCCATTTGAGTGCTGCCTGAATACCCCACAGAGACAGTTTGCCCTCATTTGCAAATTTTCCAGAAAGACTCAGTGTGCCTCCAACCACTACCTTTTCAACCTGTGGCTGGGTTGGGGCGGGAGTCGGAGTTGAGACCGGAGTTTCCTTTTTTGCGGGAGTGGGTGTTGGAGTTTCAGATGGTTTCTTTTCTGCACATCCGGCGATAGCAAGTCCGAGAACCACCGCAATAACAACCAGCAGAAGTATCTTCCCTTTCATGCAGATCATCTCCAGAATCTCACTTTCAAATATAGTTTAATGGAAATTATTTAAGTCTTTTCTTTTATTTTTTTAACGATGTTAAATCGATTCTTTCAATTTTCACCCGCCGTATTTAAAAATTTTAACAAAATTTAACTGGAAAAAATTTAATTCGTGGGATAAAAGACGGATCGACAGATGGAGAACCTAAAAAATTTCTGATCCTTCAAGAACAGCAATTCCCCTGTCCGTTATAATATAAGGAACGGGTTTTCTGGAGTGTTTCATTCTTCTCATTTTTATAACCTGGAGAACGAGAGATGGT
>WAJW01000150.1 GCA_015523685.1 Archaeoglobaceae archaeon | reverse complement strand
CTTAACTCCATGGTTCAACCAGAGTCGGGGGGATTTAAAAATATTTCTGGAAAAGTCTTCAGACCTCGGTTACTGAATCCAGAGAATCGATTGCAGTTTTTAAATTGATGAGATAATCGTCAACCATTGCGAGGAGAGTTCGTGGATTATCTGCCCTAAATCTCACTTCCAGGACGTCTCCTTCAGCCCTGGAGTTCATCCATTCTGTATCATCCGGGAGTAATGATTCCCTGAGAATTTTCGAATGTGGACTCTTTACTTTGAGAATTAGAATCAGTTCATCATTTTCCCGCATAGCTCATCCACTTTTTTAACAAACTCAAGCTCCCTTCCCGGCTCAAATGTGGCTGCAGCTGCAACATTGTGTCCTCCTCCAGTCCCTCCCACACTCTCTCCGGCCTCTTTCATCACAAGCCCGAGATCCAGACCCTTTTCAACGAGCTTCAGATTGCCCCTTACGGAGCTTTTAACTATATTTTTCTTAACATTGACAACAAGAAAAGGCCTGTCTGAAAACATGTACCTCGACAGGACTGTGGCAAGAGGGCCAGTTGTATATGAATTGTTCAGAATCAAATATCTGATGTTCTGTCCCTCAACCACCTTATCCTCGCACTCCCTGATTTTCTCAAGGAGCTTTATCTGGAAACTTCTGAACACATCGATTCCTTTCTTACAGTATTTTCTGTCTCCAAGAGACAGCCCAACTGCAACTCCGTAAAGACCCATTCTCCCGCATGAATTTATCACATCAGCAAGCATGGTTGCGTTCTGTATCACCTCTCCGGGCAGGACAAAGTTCCTTGTCATGAGTTCATCCACCACACCCTCAAAGGAGTTTCTTTTAAGAATTCTCAGGACAATGCCATTGGAGAGCCTCCGCCTCTCATCCGTGTCCAGCTCATCAACACTTTTTTCCCCATCCACACCAATCCTCGATAGAAAGGCATCCAGTTCCTCCTCATTTCCGTAAAATCCCAGATATGGCTCTGTTGAGAGTTCAAGGGCTTCTTTTACTTTCATACTGTACAGAGGGATTCCCTCACCTTTTCTCACATATCCCGTGGATTCGGCCTCATCCAGTATTATTTTATTAACACCGCTCATCTTCTGCTTATCTCCGAGAGCCCCGATTATGGCAAATGAGGAAAGATCAAGATTATCCCCCATCATCCTGGCAAGGAGATATGTGGTTCCGGCGGAAGAGAGTTCAATTGCTCCATCGATTCCACCGAGATACGGATTCACATGAACGCATTTCGGGTTATCCCGAGGATAGTGGTGATCTATCACAAGCACATCTCCCTCAATTTCTTTCAGAACCTCCCCATGGCCACTTCCCATGTCGAGGAAGACCACAAGGTCTCCTTCATCCGCATCTATGGTTCCGACAACCTCGCGATCAAGTCTCTTTAAAAAACTCAGATGAAAGGGGATATTTTTCCTCAGGAGAGCCCTGACCATGATTACCGCTGACGCTATTCCGTCAGTATCATAATGGGAGAAAATTCTGATGAATTTGTGTTTCCTGATGTATCCTATGGCTTCCTTTATATATTCATTCAGAATTTCAAGCATTGGCACTAACGTGTGAGGATTATTTTTATCTTTTCCGGATCGTACTTCCAGTCTTCTGGAAGAACTCCCTCTCCCTTGTAATACTTCACAAGCCTGTGAATTTTCGCCTCTGTGAGCTGAAGACCTCTCTTATTGTGAATGTCCTTCCTGTGCTCCTGAAGATGCTCCCTCAACCTCAGGGCCTTTACCATGAGATTTCTCAGATCCTCAGGAATTGTTATTTCCTTACCATTCTCCTTCAAAATCTGTGTGATTCTCTTTCCTGTGATCTGTCTGACCGATGGTATTCCGTAGGTATCTCTGAGAATCATACCTATCTGGCTGGTCTGGTACCCCATTTCAAAAAGTTCAATAACCTTTTTTTCAACTTTTTCAGGGGTCAGATCAACCCATTCAGGAGGCGAATCCCTGTAAACCCTCTTGGATCCTGATTTTCCCTTCCTTCTTGCGTGCATCCTTGCCATCTTTTCACCCGCTTTCAGACCGATTCATGTACCACTTTAAAAACTTTTCCATAGCCTTTCTTCTGTGAGATACTCTATCCTTGTCCTTTCCCATTTCTGCAAGGGTTCTCCCATTCACCTCGAAGATTGGGTCATACCCGAATCCTCCTCTCCCCCTCTGTTCGTGAGCTATTACCCCTCTGACCTCTCCTGAAAAAAGTCTTATTCTGTCCTTATCACAGTAGGCAACAACACTCCTGAATACAGCATTTCTGTTTTCCACACCCTTCATGAGCTTCAGAATTCCCTCGTTACCCAGCGTTTTGAATACATAGGATGAATACACCCCGGGAAAACCTTTCAGTTTTTCAATGAACAACCCTGAATCCTCGATGATAAACGGCTTTTTCAGCCTCTCCTTTATTATTTCTGCACTTTTTTCAGCTATGTACTCCAGAGATTCTCCCTGTGGTTCATAATATTCCATCTCAATCCAGTGTATTTCGATTCCCTTTTCTTCTCCTATTCTTTTAACCTCTCTGTACTTGCCGGGATTGGAGGTTATGAAATAGACTTCCCTCATCACGAAAGTGTTATATCTCAATATTAATAGAAAATACTGCCGGTGTTGAAATGGAAAGAAATAAATCTCACCATGAGAGACTGTTCAAGGCCTCACTGAACCCCACACGGAGAAAGATAGTTCATGCCATAGGTGTATTCGGTAAATCAAGGGACGAATTAAAAAAAGAGCTGGATCTGGACGATTTTCTCCTCAAATTCAATCTTGATTTTCTCATACAGAACGGTTTTGTTATTGAGGAGGATGGTGTGTTAAAACTAACACAGGATGGAATTGAACTGCTGGAGTCCTCATAGGTGAAGATGAAATCAGATGGAAATAAATTCTACAATCGTGAAATTTCCTTCCGATCATCGAAAAGTTTAATACCTGTAGATTATTAAATGTTTAACCATTCATGGCCATGAACGAGGAGAAAGAATCGGTTGACGAGCTGGTGGGAAATCTTCAGTTCAACACAACCGCAGAGCTGGAGATCCCGAAAAAACTTGTGGATCAGGTTATCGGGCAGGATCATGCAGTGGAGATTATCAAAAAAGCCTCCATCCAGAAGAGACATGTGATGCTCATTGGCCCTCCAGGAACCGGTAAGTCCATGCTTGCCCAGGCAATGACGGAACTTCTTCCAAAAGAGGAGCTGGAGGACATTCTCGTCTATCCCAATCCCGAGGATCCAAACAATCCCAAGATAAAGGTTGTCCCCGCCGGGAAAGGAAAAGAGATTGTGGAGACCCATAAAGCAGAGGCAATGAAAAGGGCTCAGGCCAGAAACTTCTTTTTAATGCTCCTCGTAATCTTTGTTGTTGCATACGCAGCGATCAACGGCCAGTTTATCTGGGGTATTATAGCTGCTGCCATGCTCTTCCTCGTCCTAAGATACATGATGCCGAAAGAGGAGGCAATGGTCCCCAAACTTCTCGTGAACAATTCAGCCCGAGATGTCGCCCCATTTGAAGATGCCACAGGTGCTCATGCGGGTGCGCTTTTCGGGGATGTCAGGCACGACCCATTCCAGTCGGGGGGTCTTGAAACTCCCGCCCACGAAAGGGTGGAGGCAGGTGCCATACACAAGTCTCACAAAGGTGTTCTCTTCATCGATGAGATAAATACCCTGAGCATTGAATCCCAGCAGCATCTCCTGACCGCAATGCAGGAGAAAAAATTCCCCATTACAGGACAATCTGAGAGAAGCTCAGGTGCAATGGTAAAGACTGAGCCGGTTCCATGTGATTTTGTACTGGTTGCGGCAGGAAACTTCGATGCCCTGTACGGAATGCATCCGGCACTCAGATCAAGGATCAGGGGCTACGGATATGAAGTTTACATGAAGGACACAATGGATGACACCGCCGAAAACAGGAGAAAGCTCGTGAGATTTGTCGCTCAGGAAGTGGTGAAGGATGGCAAAATCCCCCATCTCGACAGGGAGGCAGTGGCTGAGATTGTCAAGGAGGCAAAGAGAAGAGCGGGAAGGAGGGGTCAGCTGACACTCAAGCTGAGAGATCTTGGAGGACTGATAAGAGCCGCCGGAGACATAGCAAAAGCAGAGGGAAGTGATATAGTCAGAAAGGAGCACGTGCTGAAAGCCAAAATGATCTCGCGAACAATAGAACAGCAGTATGCTGATTCATACATTGAGAGGAGGAAAACCTACAACCTTTTCAAGACCGAGGGGGATGAGATCGGGAGGGTCAACGGTCTTGCGGTCATAGGAGAGGATGCAGGGATAGTCCTTCCGATAATTGCCGAGGTAACACCCGCCATGAGCAAGGAAGAGGGAAGGGTTATCGCCACAGGAAGACTTCAGGAAATAGCCCAGGAAGCGGTTCAGAACGTTTCTGCAATTGTGAAGAAGCTTACAGGAAAGGATATCTCAAATATGGATGTCCATATACAGTTCATAGGAACCTATGAAGGGGTTGAGGGAGATTCTGCAAGCATCTCTGTTGCAACCGCCGTTATAAGTGCCCTTGAAGGCATACCCGTGGATCAGTCCATAGCAATGACCGGCTCTCTTTCAGTCAGGGGTGACGTGCTTCCTGTTGGTGGAATTTCTCAGAAAATAGAGGCTGCAGCTCAGGCGGGAATAAAAAGGGTGCTGATTCCCGAATCTAACAAAGGGGATATCAACGTTGATCCTGAAACACTTAAGAAGGTTGAGATCATACCTGTATCGTCAATAGATGAGGTTCTCGATTATGCTCTTGTTGGAAAAATGAAGATAAAACTGCTTGAGAAACTAAAACAGCTTGCAATTCATGGTTTTCCAATAGGAATGCCGTCGCCACAGTGATAGAATGAATTCTGCAGAATTTTATGATGTCAGAAAGGTATATGGAGAGTCACTCTCCATAACAGTTGAGAATGGAAAGGTTGAGAATTTTTCATACAGGACAGGTGGTGCAACGGGAGTAAGGGCCCTTGTGAGGGGGAGATGGGGTTACGCAAGGGGTGATTCTGAAGCTGATGTAAAAAAACTTATTCGGGATGCTGAAAGATTTGCATCCGTTCTTGATGAGGGAGACAGTAAAATAAAGGAGATTGAGAGCGGGAGCATAAGAACAAAGATCGAACCTGAAGAGAATCCGTATGATGTTGACATCGAGACCAAAGTAAGAACCCTGAAGGATATCGAAAAAAATCTCAGGAAGGATGGAATTATAAACACCAGAGTCATTTATTTTGAGAACACAAGAACGCTGGAGTATATGGATTCCTCTGGAGTTGAAAGTTATTATTCCGTCCCGAGAATAGGGGTAATTCTATCCTCAATTTCCAGAAGATCGGGTCTGATGCAGCAGTATTCAAAGAGGGTATTTGAAATTGGAGGTTTCGAAATATTCAGGAAAAATGATTTTTATGAAATGGCAGACGAAACGGCTGATATTGCCCTAAAACTTCTTTCAGCAGATTCCCCTCCAGGAGGCAGGATGAAGGTTCTGCTTGATCCGGGTCTCGCGGGAGTTTTTGTTCATGAGGCCCTCGGGCATGCAGTGGAAGGGGACCTCATCCTTCAGGGTAATTCAATCTTAAAGAATAGAACAGGTGAGGTTATTGCATCGGAGGAGGTAAACGTATTTGATGACCCGGGGCTGAAGGAGTATGGTTTTTACCCCTTTGATGATGAAGGGGTTCCTTCTGAGAGAAGGAGTATTATCAGGAATGGGGTTCTTTCGGGATACCTGAATTCCAGAGAAACTTCAGTTAAGCTTGGAGGGAGTGGGGGAAACGGTAGAGGAGAGGGATCAAGTCCCATACTTGTAAGAATGAGCAACACATTCATGTCAGAGGGTGAGTGGAAATTTGAGGAGCTTGTTGAATACGTGAAAGATGGAGTTTACCTTATTGGCTCGAGAGGAGGGCAGACCAGCCCTGGAGATGGAGTCTTTCAGTTTCATGCAGAATACGGATATGTGATTAAAAAGGGTGAACTTCAAGGGATGATCAGGGATGTTTCTCTTTCAGGCCTCACCCTTGAACTCTTGAAAAACGTAAGGGTTGGAGAGGATCTCAGGTTTAACCCGGGGATCTGTGGGAAAAACGGACAGAGTGTGCCTGTGAGCGATGGTGCACCTCACATAGCAACGTTTGCCCTTGTTGGTGGTGCCTGATGATCGATAAAACACTCAGATATCTTGAGAAGAACGCGGATGAGTACGAGATCTATGTAGAAAGAAGAGAGAAATTTGAGATAACCGTGGAAGGAGGGGAGATCAGGCACATTTCAAGGGGGGAGATGGGGGGCTATGGAATCCGGGCCATAGTCGACAGGGGTGTTGGATTCAGCTCAAGCTCTTCAAAAAAAGACCTGCTTTCTGCAGGCAAAATGGCCATATCACTGGCAAAAATAGATGATTCCGGAAATGGAATCGGTTTTCCATCCCCTTCAAAATATCCCCGGGTTGAGGGAATATACGACAGTAGTGTGGAGGAACTGACTCCAGAAGACCTCCGGCATCACGCGGAGGAAGTGATTCGCACATGCGATGACGAGAGCGTGGAACTTCTTTACTGCGAAATCGTATCTGAAGTGAATGATGTGAAAATCATAAACTCGAATGGGCTTCAGGCAGAGGAGAGGGGGACAGCTGTGGGTGTGCTTGTTGAGGTTAAATACGATGACAC
>WAJW01000149.1 GCA_015523685.1 Archaeoglobaceae archaeon | reverse complement strand
GGAGATCCGTATGCGGGCCTCGATGTTGAGACGGGCGAAGTTGTAAACATGAATGAGAGAGGAGTTCTCGAGCCATGGAGAGTCAAGATTCAGGCAATAGAGTCAGCAACTGAAGCAGCGGTCATGATATTGAGAATCGACGATGTCATTGCTGCATCAAAGCTGAGCAAGGGAGAGGAATCCGCACCTGATATGGGCGGAATGGGTGGCATGCCACCCATGTAATTCCCCCTCTTTTACTTTTTATTTATCGACTGATATCTATTTCAATGCTCCGGCTCTTTTCAGAAGTCTGTATCCATTTTCATACAGGATTTTTCTTTTTGTCGAATCCCTGAGAGGTAAATTCAGAATCTTTTCTATGTTTTTCCTTATTCCCGGGACTCCCGGAAAATCAGACCCGAATATGACCTTTTCCGAAATTCTCTCCAGCTCTGGATAGTAATTGAGGAGGCGTTGAGGTGGAACTCCAGAGATTTCGAGATAGACATTTCTGTGCAATCTTGCCAGAAATTCAGCCTCTCTGTACCATATGCCCCTTCCCCCGTGGACAAGGAGAATCGGGAGATCGGGAAAGTCAACTGCAACATCATCCATCAGAAGAGGGTTCGCATACTTCAGTCTCGCCCCCTTGAAGATTGAGGAGCCTGTATGAACCATCAGCGGGATTTTTTCCCTGGAACATATTTCATAAATGGGGTAAAGTCTACTGTCGTTCGGAAATACATGGATATAGCTCGGGTAAAGCTTTATTCCCTTTATCCCCAGTTCAATAAATCTCTCCATCGTCTCCCTTACATCACTCTCGAGATGGGGGTTGATTGAACCGAATGGTATGAATCTCTCTGAATGATTGCAGAATTCCACAACAGTCTCTGTTGTGACTATTCCTGTGGTTATTGGAGAGTATTCAGCAAGGATTACAGCGTAGTCAACTCCCTCTTTATCGAGATAATCCCTCATGCCATCTGGAGTCATTATCTCTGGTAGTTTACCTGAAATCTCCGGATTCATCTTATCCTGATATTCTCTGACCCACGGTTTCCAGTCGTTCTCTCCACCTATGTGAACGTGGAAATCTATAATTTCAAAACCATCGATCATCATTCCGTCCATTGAAATTCAGGCATAAAAGGTTTTGTCTTTC
This sequence comes from Archaeoglobaceae archaeon, assembly GCA_015523685.1. Classification (GTDB taxonomy): domain Archaea; phylum Halobacteriota; class Archaeoglobi; order Archaeoglobales; family JdFR-42; genus WAJW01. The sequence continues at coordinate 6,382 of WAJW01000149.1, read as the reverse complement.
CTCATCTGAGATTCAGTTGATATATTTCATGTTTCACTCAACCTTTATATTAAATGATGCCTGAACTCTGGCCGAGCATGGATTACATATCCCATCCACTCGTTCGTGGAAACACTCTTGAAAGGAGACTCTATCAGGTATCAATAGCTGCCACAGCCTTAAGGTTCAATACCCTCGTCATCCTGCCGACAGGGCTTGGAAAGACCGCCATCGCTCTCCTTGTGATTGCATCAAGGCTGATTTCTGGTGACGGAAAGGTTCTTGTTTTGAGTCCCACAAGGCCTCTTGTTGAACAGCATGCAGGTTTTTTCAGAAATCATCTGAAGCTGGAGGATGAGAGGATAGTTGCTCTGACCGGGGATGTTTCTCCGGAAAAGAGAAAGGAGATGTGGAGCAGAGCGAGGATCATTGTTTCCACCCCCCAGGTGATTGAAAATGATCTGATTTCAGGCAGGATCTCCCTGAAGAACGTCATGCACATAACATTCGATGAAGCACACAGGGCTGTCGGGAAGTATCCATATGTCTATATTGCCGAGAGATACATGAAAGAGGGCAGAAACCCCCTGATTCTCGCCATGACCGCTTCTCCGGGCAGCGATCCTGAACGTATAAGGGAGGTCTGTGACAATCTCCATATTGAGGAGATCGAAGCGAGAACTGAGTTTGACGAGGATGTGGTGCCGTACATATACAAAAAGAAAATTGAGTGGATAAAAGTTGAGATCCCGCCAGATTATAAACGGATTAAGGGACTGCTTGAGGATTTTATAAAAATAAGGTTGAGGAGACTCAGAGATCTTGGAGTAATTCAGGGTAAAAACGTGGTTTCAAAAAAAGAATTTCTGATGCTTCAGGAGAGGATTCAGAAAGAACTGTCCAGGAATCCGTCCCGGCCCTATTTTGAAGCTCTTTCAATCATAGCAGAGATAATGAAGGTGAAGCATGGCATCGAGCTGATAGAAACCCAGGGGGCTGGAGCCCTGAGAAAGTACATGGAGAAGCTTGCAGTTGAGGCAGGCTCGAGAGGAGGAAGCAAAGCATCGAAAAGCATCCTTTCAGATGTTGTTTTCAGAAAGGCCATGAATGAGACATTCAAATGTGAAACAGAACATCCCAAACTGCAGATGCTCAGAAAAATCCTCATGGAACAGATATCCAGAAAACCGGATTCAAGAATAATAGTTTTCACAAATTTCAGGGACTCCGCGGAGATGATCACAAAGTATCTGGCAGAAATTGATGGTTTCAGGCCCGAAAGATTTGTTGGTCAGGCGAACAGGGAAAATGATAGAGGAATGAGTCAGAAAAAACAGATTGAAGCCCTTGAAAGGTTCAGAAATGGTGAGTCAAACATTCTTGTCGCAACTTCAGTTGCGGAGGAAGGTCTGGATATACCATCCACCGATCTCGTTGTTTTTTATGAGGCTGTCCCATCTGAAATAAGGGCAATACAGAGAAAGGGCAGAACAGGAAGGGGTAAAATGGGAAGAGTTGTTGTGCTGATGGGCAGAGGGACGAGAGATGAGGGATATTACTGGGCCAGCAGTAGAAAAGAGAAAAAGATGTACGAGCAGATTTCAAGATTGAAGTCATATTTAAGAGAATATCTGAATGAAAAAAGGAAGAGGGGCCAGATGAGCCTCACCGCATTTGTGGAAGAAAAACCATCAGGTTTGGAGATATATGCCGATGTGAGGGAGTCGAGATCGGGTATAGTGAAGAGGCTTTCAGAATCGGCGAGGGTTGTTGTGAAACAGCTTGATGTGGCGGATTATGTGCTGAGCGACAGGGTGGGTGTAGAAAGGAAAACAGTGGATGATTTTCTCGAGTCCATGGTGAATAAAAACAGGGACCTCTTTGGTCAGCTGATTGAACTCAGGAAAGCATATTCAAAACCCCTCCTGATAATTGAGGGGAGTGGACTTTACACCAGGAGGAGAATTCATCCAAATGCCATAAGGGGGGCCATAGTATCGGTAATCCTGGATTTCAACATCCCGATCATTTTTACTGAAAACGAGGATGAAACTGCAGACGTCCTTATCAGCATTGCAAGAAGGGAACAGGAGGACAGGCAGAGAGAGATTGCCCTCCACAGCGGTAAAACCTCCAGAACACTGAAGGAAGAGCAGGAATATATTGTTTCTGCCATTTCAGGAGTCGGTCCTGTGATTGCAAAAAACCTCCTGAGGCATTTTCAGACCATTGAGAATATCGTAAATGCGAGCAAAGAGGAACTTGAGAAGGTGGAAAAGGTCGGACCAAAAATTGCTGAGAGGATAAGGAAGATAGTTTCCACCCGATATGGTGAGTGAACAATCTGAAACGAAAGCCATAAATAATGAAGGTGTGGAAACTGCATGATCTCAGAGGTGTTATCCTGTGTATATATGGCTTGTTGTGGGACTTGGAGGTTTCATTGGTGCAGTTCTCAGATATTACATGAGTGGATTTTTTCAGAGCAGGATTATTGCGGGATTTCCATCAGGCACACTCGCAGTGAACTTTCTCGGATCGTTTTTTCTGAGTGTGGCAATGTACCTATCTGAATTTTTCGGTGTTTTCGATAGGGAATCGAGGATATTCCTGACCATAGGTGTCCTCGGGTCTTTCACAACCATGTCAACCTTCAGCTATGAGGCTTTCAGGATGATGGAGCAGGGTGAAATAATTTTAATGCTTGGTTATGTGATGGGAACCGTCCTGCTGTGTTTTCTCGGAATATATTTTGGAAAGATGCTTGCCTTATCTCTGTGGAGGGTGTAGAATGAAAAGAGAGACAGAGGCGGTTCTGCTGAGGATATTTATTGGTGAATCGGACAGATATGATGGAAAGCCCCTCTTCAGATATCTCGTTGAATTCTTCAAAAAGGAAGGGATGGCCGGGGCAACGGTGCTCAGGGGAATACTTGGATTCGGAAGAACGAGCATAATTCACACAACTTCTGTTCTGAGGCTTTCTGCGGATCTGCCCATCGTTGTGGAAGTTGTGGACAGAAAGGAGAAGATCGAGAGGATCAAACCAAAACTCGTTGAGATAGTTAAAGAGGGCCTTATAACTGAAGAAAAGGTCAGGATAATATTCTACGAAAGCAACGAGGTTGAAGAGGACCGGTAATAAAATCATTAATTAAAACTATTTCTGAAACCTCTGAAGAAAATCAAAAAAATTTTATATGGATTTCATGGAGTGTAACTCAATGAGGGCGAGTATAATTTTTATAATGATTGTAATCGCCGTCCTGCTGATTCCTTCCGTACAGGCAAGGGAAGAATATTCAAAATTGACCGGAGCGGACTGTACAGCCTGTCATCCCGGTTATCCGGATAGCTATGAACTTGGCCCTGCAGGTGAATATTTCAAGGAACATGGAACCCTTGAAGGGTATGGGACGCCACCTGTGGGTACTCCGGAGCCGGGTGCAAGGTGTAATTCATGCCACGGAAGAATGGAGGTTAACTACACACCGAGAGAGCTTGTGTATGCTCCGGAGAATCACAGATTCGATTTAAAACATGGTGAAGGAAGGTTCTGGTGTCTCACCTGTCATGATCCGGCAGACAGAAATAAACTGAGGCTGTTCAATGGCTCCAGAGTCTCCCTGGAAAATCCCATCCCTCTCTGCGCACAGTGTCACGGGCCCGTCTATAAAAAATGGAAGGAACATATTCATGGCAGGTGGGGAAAGAATGTGTTTGATGCCGAGCCAGCCCTGATATGTACGGACTGCCACAACCCCCACGATCCCGCATTCAAACCCATCAGTCCCATGCCAACACCGCAGTATGAGCCAGCACCAAGAGCACCATCATGGTACAAGCCTGTGGCGACCTTTATTCTGGTGATTTCTGCGCTGTTGATAGTTGCATCTGTGAGGAGGTGATCAGGTGAAAGAAACAAGAAGGGATCTGATAAAGAAGGCTGCAGGGGCGGTTGGTATGGCCTCCGTCATTCCTGTATCAAAACCGGTCATCAGTCTCACACTTGAGGAATTCCTCCAGAAACACTTCAAGGAAATGACAGAAGAAGATAAAAGAGAGGTTATTGAAAGGCTTGAGAGAGAATACAAAGAAAAGTATGGCATAGATGCCAATATAAAGACAACTCCGCCAATAAAAGGGGTTGTATGGGGTTATGCCCTTAACATTCAGAAATGTATAGGTTGCAGAAGATGTGTTTACGCGTGTGTCAGGGAAAACAATCAGTCAAGGGGAAGCCCAGATGATCCGAGCATTCCCGCAATCCAGTGGATAAGAGTTGTGAGGGTTGAAAAGGAAAAGATCCATCCCGAATCTGAAACAGGAAGGGATTTCAGGACAAAATTTGGAGAGGTTCATGCCGGAGTTAATATTGAGATAACCGATAGCTACTATGATCCCGATAAAGTGCCGGAGAAGGATTACTATTACATACCGATTCAGTGTCAGCAGTGTGAAAGGCCTCCATGCGTTAAAGCGTGCCCCACAAAAGCCACGTGGAAAGAGCCAGACGGCATCATAGTTGTGGATTACAACTGGTGCATAGGTTGCAGATTCTGCATGGCTGCCTGTCCCTACTGGGCCAGACATTTCAACTGGGCAGAGCCATACATACCCAAAGAAGAGATAAATACAAACATGCATTACCTTGGAAACAGGCTGAGGATGAAGGGTGTGGTTGAAAAATGCACCTTCTGCATCCAGAGAACGAGAGAAGGAAAATATCCGGCGTGTGTTGAGATCTGCCCGGTTGGAGCAAGAAAATTCGGAAATCTCCTCGATCCCGAAAGTGAGATTAGAAAAATCCTGGAGGAGAAGAGAGTGTTCAGATTGAAGGAAGAAGCGGGCACGAATCCGAAATTCTTCTACTTTATGGACTGAGGTGATACCATGGGTGAAAATGAGAGTTTTCTGAAATTTCTGTTTGATGCCATATTTGTTGCTTTCTCAGGTGGACGGCGGTACAAGGCCTGGCTCACCGCATTGCTGATCATAATTATCTTTGGTCTCATATCCTATTCCTATCAGTTCAGGGAGGGCCTGATAATCACGGGGATGAGAGATCAGGTCAGCTGGGGTCTCTACATATCCAACTTTACGTTCTTTGTCGGAGTTGCTGCCTCTGCTGTGATGATCGTAATCCCCCTGTACATCTACAATTTCAAGCTCTTCAAGCCCATCATAACCTTCGGAGAGTATCTGGCGGTTGGAGCTCTTCTCATAGTTATTGCCAACGTCCTTGCAGATATAGGTAGGGTGGACAGGCTTCATCACATGCTTCCCATACTCGGCACACCGAACTTTCCGCAATCGCTTCTCATGTGGGATATGGTTGTCTTGACGGGTTATCTGCTCCTTAATCTCCTCATTCCATCCTATTCCCTTTTCAAGACGTATCACAACACTAAACCAAAAAGATGGATAAAGGCCTTCATATACCTCTCAATACCCTGGGCAATCAGCATCCACACGGTAACCGCCTTCATATACGGTGGTCTCGTTGCAAGGCCATTCTGGAACACGGCTCTCATGGCTCCCCGATTCCTTTCCAGTGCCTTTGCCTCAGGACCCGCATTTCTCATAATCGCACTTCTCATAATAAGGAAAAACAACGAAATTCTCAGAGAGGAGATATCAGATAGGGCAATTAACATTCTTGCCCAGATAGTTGCAATTGGTGGAGTTGTGAGCCTCTTCTTCCTTGGAACAGAGGTTTATACAATAGGATACAGCCAGTCAGCTCACTGGATAAATCTGAAATATCTCATGTTCGGGCTTGAGCACAATGGAGTATATTACGGGCGTCTTGTGCCATTTTTCTGGGCATCGTTTATTCTGACACTCGTTGCAACAATTTTGCTGATAAATCCGGGTACGAGGAAGAATTACAGAATTCTGCCTGTAGCCTGCTTCCTGATCTTCACGGGGTTGTGGATCGAAAAGGGTCTCGGCCTCGTCATTCCGGGATTTATTCCATCCCCCGTGGGAGAGATACATGAATACATGCCCACGCTGATGGAGGTTATGATAAGTGCAGCAGGATGGGCCTTTGGTTTCTTCGTATATACATTGCTCGTCAGAGTCTCAATTGCCATCGAAACCGGAGAGATAGGGTCATACGGAGGGATGAGCAGACTCGATTATCTGAGGAGTCTGAAGGAGAGGAGATCCTCGGAGTAATAAATCTGTACTTTTTTAAATTTTTATTTATATGTTCATTTTGTCAATTAAATGAGAAAGAGTCAAAATGTGATATTGTGGTCTAAATCTGCCGGATATTTACTGCCCTGATGAAGCACAATGTTACTTTTTCTTTTTCCATGAAGGCGGAGTCCATATATTCTCATCAATCATTTTCTGTATCTGTTTATCTATAACCTCTCTTTTATATTCATCATGT
>WAJW01000148.1 GCA_015523685.1 Archaeoglobaceae archaeon | reverse complement strand
GTATAAGAGACAGTCATGTTCCTATCATCGAAGCCCTTGCCAGAAAATATGCAGAAGGAATGAAGTATCCTGAAATGATTGTTGTCCCCCATGAGAATACCGCTGTTTCAATGGCCCATGGGTATTATCTCGCAACCGGAAAACCACAGACCGTCATGGTGCACACAACCCCCGGAACCGCCAATGCTCTTGGAGGCCTGATGAACGCAATAAATTCCATGGTTCCGGTTATACTGATGGCAGGAAAGACGCCTGTACTTGATAATGTTAAATGCGGAAGATCAAGGATGATACACTGGCCTCAGGAGTCAAGGGATCAGGCCGGTATCCTTCGCGAATATGTTAAATGGGATTATGAGGTGAGGGAGGCGGAGCAGATACCGGAGATACTGAAGAGAGCTTACACCATAAGCATGTCCCATCCAAGAGGGCCCGTATACATAGTTCTCCCGAGAGAAAAGCTCTGTGCGGGAGTTAAGGGGAAAGTGAGAAAGCGTGTTAAACTCCCTGAGATCTCGCCCCCCCAGGCAGACACTTCATTCATGAAAAAGGCCGTAAAGATTCTGATTGATGCAGAATTCCCTCTGATAATTACGAGATATCTCGGAAGAAATCCGGAAAGTGTTCAATATCTCGTTGAGCTTGCGGATCTTCTCGGGGCAGGGGTCATTCAGTATCTTGAGTACCTCAATTTTCCAACAGACCACCCCCTCTATCTCGGTACCGATCCCGCACCCTATATGGAGAAAGCGGACACGATTCTCCTCCTTGATGTGGATGTTCCATGGATAAAATCGCGTGCATCTCCACCGGCCGGTGTTAATGTGATACACATGGATATTGACCCACTTCATTTACGTATATCCACATGGGATTTTCCGGTTCATATTTCCATTCATGCCGATACGGGGGTGGCACTTCCACATCTGATAAAACTTGTTCGCGAGACAGGAATGGAGAGAAATGAGATTGAGGATAGAATTTACGGGATTTATAAGCTTCACAGAGAGAGAAAGGAAAGATTCATTGAAATAGCAAGGAAATCAAAGAAAGAGAAGCCCATAGCCATTGAATGGTTATCCCACTGTTTGAATAAAATCATTGGCGAGTACAAACCGGTGATATTCAGCGAGACTGCCAGTTCGAGGGTTGAAGAAAACCTCTCCCTGAACGAACCTGGAAATTATTTCGGATATCCCCGATTTGGATTTCTGGGGTGGAGTATGGGCAGTGCTCTCGGATTTAAAATGGCGAACCCTGAAAAGCCGGTCATTGTTCTCGTTGGGGATGGAAGTTATTATTTCAACAACCCTCTATCATTTTATTACGTCTCTTCTGCATACAGTATTCCCGTTTTTACCGTAATGGTCAACAACGGCGGGTGGAATGCTACCAGAAGAGAAACGATGGCGGTTTTCTCTGAGAGTCGAGTTCTCAGATCTGAAACTTTTCCGGGATGGGAGCTCAAACCCGGATTCAGATATGAGGATGTGGCCAGAGCATGTGGATGCCATGCGGAGATGGTTGATGACCCGGAACAGCTCCTTCCCGCTCTAAGAGAATCAATGGAAATTTTGATGGATGGAAAGCCGGTTCTGCTTAATGTGATTTGCCGGAAAGTTGATTGATATACGGGACTGGAGAGAAAAATCATTTTGCTAAAATCTCCCTTCGATAGGTTTATTTAACAGCATGCTCTCTTTAACCATATGAAAATTTTCGCACTCAAGGGTGATACAGCGGATGTGAAAAAGGCCCTGAAGATAATCTCTGAGAGGGGAAAAACGGCTTCTATCAGTCTCAGAGATGGAGGTTTTCATGCTGAGTTTCAGGATATAGTGATTGACATGCCCCCGGATTACAGCAGGCTCGTGGATATCCTGGCCTTTCTTGGGGCGGATTATGCCGTTTTTGATAAAGACTACAATGGGGTTCAGAGCCTCAGGGCGGATGATCCTGACCTCCTTGATAAGATTGAAGATCTTGATGCTTATGAAACGGTGATGTCTCTCGTTGGCAAGATAAGGGAGAACGCCGATTTCGAAAGGGTCGGAGCTGTTGGAACATTCACCGGTGTTGTCAGAGAAATGGAGAACGATGAGAGGGTTCTCTATCTTGAGTTTGAGAGCTACGATGAAGTCACGCGAAAGAAACTGGGGGAGATAGAGAACGAGCTGAAAAAGAGAGACGGGGTGGTGGATGTCAAAATCTTCCATAAAACCGGTAAAGTGCTGGCGGGAGAGGACATCGTTCATGTTGTCGTTGCGGGGTCTCACAGAAAGGAGGTCTTTTCGACCCTCATCGACTCAATGGAACTGGTGAAAAAAATAGTTCCCATATGGAAGAAAGAGGTGCTTGAAACTGGTGAGAGGTGGGCTCATGAGAAAGAGGGATGAAAGGCTCTTCGGAACGAATGGAGTGAGGGGAATTGCAAATAAAGAGCTCACACCGGACATGGCCCTTTTGCTTGGCAAAGTCATAGGTACGATGATCGATGGAAGAATTGCTGTGGGATGTGATGCCCGGTTTTCAAGTCCGATGATGAAAAGCGCGGTTATTGCGGGCATTCTTTCAACGGGAAGCTCTGCCGTTGATACGGGGATCATAACAACTCCCGGATTGCAGTACTACGTAAGGCACAGGGTGGATGGAGGAGTGATGGTGACCGCAAGCCACAATCCAAGAGAGTACAATGGGATCAAATTTATGCTTGGGGATGGAAGGGAATTCACCAGGGAAATGGACAGGAAGGCCGAGGATCTTTATTTTTCCGGTGATTTCAGGGTGGCTGGATGGAACGGAGTGGGTGATGTTACGGTGGATTCAACCGCCCTTGATCTGTATATCTCCGGTATAATCGAGAAGGTTAATGTAGAGGAGATCAGAGAGAGAAAATTCACGGTTGTTGTTGACCCCGGAAATGGTGCAGGAGCACTCACAACTCCTGAAATCCTGAAAAAACTGGGTTGCAGGGTTTTGACAATAAATGGCCATCTTGATGGAGGATTTCCTGGAAGACAGCCCGAGCCGGAAGAACATGCACTGGACGATCTTAAAAAAATGGTTATCGAGTCCGGGGCTGATTTTGGGGTTGCCCATGATGGTGATGCTGATCGCGCTGTATTTGTTGATGAAAAGGGCAGGTTTGTTAAGGAAGATGTTGAGCTTGCAATTTTTGCAAGGGAATATGTGAGGGAGAGGAAGGGGGGCAGGGTCGTAACCCCGGTGAGCTCATCGAGGGTTGTTGAGGATGTTGTAAGATACGAGGGGGGTGAAGTGATCTACACTGAGGTCGGCAGTCCTGCAGTTGCCGAGGTCATGCTTAAAGAAAATGCGGTTTTCGGTGGAGAGGGGAATGGGGGTCTGATATTCCCGGAACATCAGCTATGCAGGGACGGAGGAATGGCCGTTGCGAAAATGCTGGAAATGATCCTTACAAAACCCCTGTCGGAATACGTTTCGGAAATTCCCGAATACGTTATGCTGAAGGAAAAGGTTCCATGCAGGGATAAGGATAAACTGCTGGAAGGATTGAGGGAGGAGTTCAGCGAGGGTAACTTCACCGATGGAGTTCGGATTGATTACGAGGACGGATGGCTTCTCATAAGGCCCTCCGGTACAGAGCCCATTGCAAGGGTCTTTGCTGAGGCAGAAACCATTGAAAGGGCAAGAGACCTGATGCAGTTCGGAAAGAATGTGGTGAAAAAAATACTGAATGGTGGATGAAGACCCGCAATGATCACACACTTCAAGCATAATCTTATATTTCAATCGGAACGGCATAATTTCAGGTCTGATCATGAAAATTTCAGAAAATACCATTAAATTATGGAGAAAAAAGCGATTAAGCCCCATCTCTATGGAAATCTATTTAAGCATCTTTTATAAAACATTATGGAATAGGATGATATCGCTGGGACACAGGAAGCTGGATGAGATACTTGGAGGCGGGCTTGAGCCCGGTACCACGCTGATGATCAGCTACGACATAGAGAAACCCGTCCCATCTCTGCTATTCAAACACATGATACCATCTCTGATATCCCAGGGCTTCACCATCCTCCTCTCTATATATGGCAATATATCCTATAGAAGGATATTCAAAACAATAAAACTCCTGAGAGAGAAGTATAATGTTGAGTTCCCTCATCTCGATGAGATTCACGTTCTGAAAGTTGGAGGGAGCTCTGAAAAGCTGTTTGGAAAGAAGATTATCCACATTCCGGAGGGAACCGACAGCGTGGAAACCGTATCGAGCTATATCTCAGCACTTGTTAAGGAATGTGAGAAAATATCCGGCAGAACCGCCATAATTGCATTCGGATGGGGTTACTTTATCAAGTATTACGGAGTGGAAGGCCTCAAATCCCTCATGATGGGCGTTGATCTTGTTAGAGGCCAGGAGATAGGTGATCTCGTCATTCATTTCTATCCGGAGAATGTGGAGGGAGGAGAGCTGTCCCTTCTCAGAAAGATCTTTGACATATCCCTCAGGTTTTACAGGGAGGAAAAAAGCATAAAAATGGAGGTCAGGCATTCAATCGACCCGTTTGTGGATCTCAGGAGTTATTATGTCACCACAGATAAAAATCTCCAGCTTGAGATATGGTGATGAGGTCATATATTGAGGTAGTCCCGTATTATTTCCGTGGCGATCTTCTCTCTCTCCCCTCCGCACTTTTCTGCAATGGCAAGGTAGTATTTCACCCTCTCTTTCAATGAAGGATCCTTCTGGACTCTCGTACCATGCACGCAGGCCTCAATGATGGCATTCAGACCCCTGTTTATGGCTCTTACTTCCATTTTGAGAACCTTTCCCCCTTCCAGTTTAAGATTTGCTGTATTTCCTTCAAGTTCTGCATGAAATATGGCGTATGCAGAGGTATCTTTGAGAATGGGAGGATCGAATGAGAGGAAATTATCGTCACTCAGATCATCGAAGGAAGATATTGCGAACACAACCGGGTCATGAATCACGTTTGCCACAAGCATACCCGTGTGTTTAACATTCTCAAATGTATGGGAACCCGGATAAAGAACAGCCCAGACTCTCTCTCCTCTTTTTCTTATTCCGATGGGAGCGGAATTTATTTCTTTCCACCGTGTTGTCCCTATAACCTCATTTATGCCATCTCTTATCCCGAAATCCTCAGGTTTCAAATCCTGTACCCTCCCATGAGCGCAAGGAATATTGAGCTGGCGGTAAGGTCTGCCACAGTCCCCGGATTTATACCCTTCTTCACAAGCTCTTTATCGAGAGACTCAAATTCTCCTCTTTCGATGGCTTTCCCGGCCATCTCCATAACCATTTTCGCTGTTTCAGATCCATGTTTTGATATTATGAGGGGATCAGGATACTGAGCGAGCATTCTGTGGTAGAGTACGATTATGGATTCCTTACCGGGATTTTTGAGCAAGAATCTGGCTCCATTTACAGAGATGGAGTAATCCCCCGTAAGCTCACCTGCTATAAGATTTGAATCTGGCGCCATTTTCATCCATTCGTGGAGAGAAATTTTCTCCTCTTTCAGCATTTTAACAGTGTTTCTGTCCGTCAGGCTGAAATCATCCACCTCCATAACTCTCGGGGAGATCATACTGTATGCACGGGCGAGAAATACGGAGTCCTGAACCGTTGTATTTTTAACTATTTCGGTGGCATCCCTTCCCGTTTTTTCCGGGTTTTTGCCAGGATCTGAAGCCATGACAAGTGGTATAAGCAGTAAAAAGGCTCCAAAATGTACGTTCCCGCCTCCATGCCACTCCCTGGAGATTTTAACGGCGTTGTAGATATACCTTCCAACTCCAGCCCTTTTACCTGCGGCGGATCTGAAAACACGATATGCTGAAACAGAAGAGGCGAGAAAATGCTCATATTTAAGATCATTGAAATCATGATCTCTGTCCACATTTCCCGATTTTGGCGTTGCGGAAACCTCAAGCAGGAGTGCAAGGGATGCTGAGGTGGCTATGTCATCTCTCGTGCCCATGTTCTCTCTTCACCCCGTCAATCTCACTCATAAGATTAAAGATGAGCTTTTTGAGGTCCTCTATTCCCTGGATATCTCTGGATACGAGACCACCAAGCCTTCGCCTTATCCCGGTTTCAGGTGTTATTCCCCAGGATGAAAACTTTCTAACCATGTTCCTCTCCATAATGGATCCTCTCCTGTCCCAGTCGGTCATTATAACCACTCCTGAGCACCCGGAATATCTGTCCACCACGTCACTGTCCTTCATCTGGGCTATGGCCACTATCATCCCGTCCACATTCAATTCCCTGAGGGTTTTTACGTCTCTCTCTCCCTCAACCAGTATGACCCATCCATCCTCTGCCCTCTCCCTGAGTTCATCAAGAATTGAATTGATGCTCTTCAATCTCTCTTCAGGATTCATCTGCCCCCTCTCAATACCCTCATAAAATCATCCCTGTTCATGTTCACCCTTATGGTTTTTTGAGGATTTTTAAATCCGGAGAGAATTTCAACATCAGCATCCAGAATCTTTTTGAGTTCCTGAATAAGCTCTCTATTTGCCCTGTTTCCTTCAGGAGGAGATGAAACCCTGACGATTATGGCATTCCTCCATTCATCATACCCGGAAGGGAACTGGAATTTACGTGAGCCTGGCACGACCTTTATTTTAACTTCTATGTGGTCTCCTCTATCCACAACCGCTCGTTCCACAGATGAGATTCCATTATGGGCCTATTAAATGTTTGCGCTGATTTCAACCTTCAATTTACCCTCTGGTGGATGGCCCTGAAAATCAACCTCCATTAAATTAAAATGAGCAGGGTTATTCCCTGCCAAAACCAAAAACCTTTTCGGGATTTTCCTTTATCATCACCCTGATATCCTTCTCCGGGAATCCATTCTCGAGCATGAGCTTTATGAAGAATCTCATCCCCTCCACCGGGGTTGGATTTGGCACCTGACCGAAATCCGTGGAGAATATTGTGGACTCAACTCCCACTTCTCTTATCTGATCAACAATAACCTTCGGATCCAGCTTGCCACCCATGTCCGTGGTCGCGTAGAGGCATCTCTCAAAGTACGCCCCCTTTCTGTTAAGCTTTTTCTGCAGTTCAACGGACATGTTCACGAGACCCCATTCGGGATGGGTTACAACCACATTTTTCACTCCTGCATTTATGGCCTCTGTGACGAATATCTCGGATTCATGAGGGTAGAGATGTCCTGTTGTCAGGGCAACGGGCCCTTCCCAGTCTGCCACCATGTTTATGATCTCCATAACCTCTTCCTTCAGCTCGCCCTTCTCATCCAGAACGGTTATTCCATCTTCGGGATTCTTCCCCTCATGCTCAAAGTGATTTGCAGCGGATATGGATGGCATGGCAATCCTTCTGGCTCCAAGCTGGAGGGCTGTCTTAACCGCTTCAGGATTCAGCCCACCGGTATAGTAGTTCAAAACCTGTATTCCGTAAACCTCAATTCCGGGAACCGCTTTTGAGACAATCTTTGCCTCATCGGCGGTGTTTGTTACATGGGATACGAGGAGTATACCGGCCATTCCCGCATCCTTCGCCTGCTGTGCAATCTCTATAACATCAAGCTTTCTCGGAATTACGTCCGGAGCACCGTGAATGTGGCAGTCATACGCACCTTTTATAATCTCGTTAATCTTTTCCTCCATTACCTATCACCCTATCCAGAAATCCCAACTTTTTACTTATATTTTTTTAAAAAAATCCTACAATCAATCGTTAAAGTTTGAAGAATACAGCCCATATTCAACAGCATAAATAAAAAGGATAGAGGGCGGTTACATCAGGGATTTCACGAGTTTTCCAACTTCACTGGGAGTTTTACCAACCTCTATTCCGGCTTTTTTCAGTGCCTCTATTTTGGATTTTGCATCTCCCTTCCCCTTCTGGATGATCGCTCCTGCATGTCCCATTCTCTTTTCTGGTGGTGCTGTAATCCCTGCAATGAAGGCCACAACGGGTTTCGACATCTCCTTCCTGATGTACTCTGCAGCCTTTTCCTCTTCCGTCCCGCCTATCTCTCCGATAAGCACAACAGCATCCGTCTCATCGTCGTTTTCAAACATCTCGAGCATCTCGATGAAGCCGGTTCCGGTGATGGGGTCGCCACCTATACCCACGCACGTGCTCTGTCCTATATCTCTGCGGGTGAGTTCATCGACTATCTGGTATGTGAGGGTTCCACTTCTGGAGACTATTCCCACATTGCCATTTCTGAAGATATATGCGGGCATTATCCCCACCTTGCTCTTTTCAGGAGATATTATGCCCGGACAGTTGGGGCCTATGAGGGTCGCATCGTTCTGTTTAACGTACCTGTAGGTTCTGAGCATATCATGAACGGGAATGCCCTCGGTTATGCAGACAACGAGCTCTATTCCGTTGTGAACAGCCTCCATAATCGCATCTCCGGCAAATGGAGCGGGAACGAATATTATCGAGCAGTTTGCATCATGTTCAGCCAGTGCCCTTTTCACGGAATCGTACACGGGGACTCCATGTATATCTCTACCCCCCTTGCCGGGTGTCACTCCAGCAACAATGTGCGTTCCATACTCCATCATCTGGGCGGTATGGAAACTTCCTTCCCTCCCCGTTATTCCCTGCACAATAACCCTTGTTTTTTCATCAATCAGTATAGCCATGTCTATCCCCTCGCGACCTCCACAACCTTTTTTGCTGCCGATTCCATGGTATCCACAATTATCAGGTCCATGGAAGAGAGGATTTGCATTCCTTCCTCTCTGTTAGTTCCTGCAAGTCTCACCACAATCGGTATCTTTGATGTATCAATCTCCAGCTGTGAAAACGCCTCCAGAATCCCGTTGGCGACCTCGTCGCACCTCGTAATCCCACCAAATATGTTTATCAGGATCGCCCTTACATTCTTGCTAAGGATAAGTTCAAGGGCCGTCTTTATCCTGTCGGATCGTGCTCCACCTCCAACGTCACAGAAATTCGCGGGTTTTCCACCTTCAAAGTGAACCAGATCAAGGGTGGCCATGACAAGCCCGGCCCCATTGCCTATTATACCTATGTCCCCATCAAGCTCAACATAGCTCAAGCCCGCCTTTCTTGCCCTGAATTCAAGTGAATCCTCAATTCTCTCAAATTCCAGATGTCTGTATATAGCATTGTCGTCCATGTTCAGAACCGCATCCGCAGCCACAAGATTTCCGTCCGAGGTGAGAACCAGAGGATTAATCTCACAGAGCTCGGAATCATATTTCACAAATATTCTGTAAAGCCTCTTTGCTATGGAAACTGCCTTTGACAGGGTCTGGCCTGAAAGGCCTATATCAAAGAAAAGGTCACGTAATGCAAAATCCTGCAATCCAATGAAGGGATCAATGGAGATCCTGGATATCCTGTCTGGATGTTCCTCCGCAACTCTCTCGATATCAACTCCACCCATTGAACTGCCTATGCAGACGATGGTTCTGGTCTCTCTGTCCACCGTGAAACCGAGATAGAGTTCTCTGTCAATCTCAATTCTTTCCTCAAGAAGCACAGCCTCAACTTTTTCCCCCTTTATTTCCATATTGAGAAGCCTGTGAACGGCATCTCCAACCTCTTCTTCATTCTCAGGAAACAGGATTCCTCCTGCCTTCCCCCTTCCTCCAACCTTCACCTGGGCCTTTGCAACCAGCTTCTTTCCGGTGGATTTTGCATACTTTACTCCTTCACGGGATGAGTAAACAACCTTTCCCTCAGGGACGGGTATGCCCTCATTCCTGAAGATCTTTTTAGCCTCAAATTCATGAAGCTTCATCCATTCACCTCCTTATCTCCAGCTTCAAATCCCGCGTTAAGGGCGCTTCTGTTAAGCTTTTCCGTGCCCTTTGGAACCCTTGCAAGAACCGCCTGTTCAACCGTTTTTTTATCAATCAAACCTGTAAGGCTGGTTATTATTCCTATTGCAACTATGTTTGCGACGATAACCTTTCCGAGATTCCTGGCAATGTGGATTATGGGAATCCCGATCACTTCAGAATCGACACCTGACGTATCTTTTACGAGTTCCGAATCAACAACAATCAGACCATCATCCTTCACATCAGCAGAATAATGATCAAAAGCCTGCTGTGTCATTGCAAGAAACAGATCCGGATTGAGGGCCTTTGGATATAGTATCTCTCCATCACTTATTATAACCTCCGACATGCTTGCCCCACCTCTGGATGCAGCACCGTAGGACTGGCTCTGAACTGCATTTTTACCGTCAAGAACCGCAGCTTCTGCGAGGATAACTCCTGCGAGTATGAGCCCCTGACCTCCCGATCCGGCAAGCCTCATTTCGTATCTATCTATCATTTCATCATCCCCGGAGAGAGTATATCTTCCTGGTGAGTTCTTCTCTATCTCTCCTTGCTATAACTCCGACAACAAATTTTCCTGAAAGTTCCTCTTCGCTCATTTCCATGGACTTTTTGATGGGTACTGAATTCTCTTTCTGCCAGAGTATCATTCTCGAGGGAGAGCCGAGTCTGTTTCTCCTTCCAAAATAGGTGGGGCACTGAGATATAACCTCTATGAGGGAAAATCCCCTCGTCTCAAAACCCTCTTTGATGGATCTGATCACCTGCTTTATATGAAAAACACTCCATCTTGCTACATAAGAAGCTCCAGCAGATGCCACGGTCTCTGCAATTTGCAGGGGAGGTTCTGGATTTCCATATGGTGATGTTGATGCAAGGAATCCTTCCGGAGTGGTCGGGGAATACTGACCTCCGGTCATGCCGTATATGCTGTTGTTGGATATTATGGCAGTTATATCAATATTTCTTCTTGCAGAGTGCAGTAGGTGATTTCCACCTATTGCAGCACCGTCTCCATCCCCCATGAATACGAATACGTTCAGGGAAGGATCAGCAAGCTTGATTCCCGTGGCAAATGCAAGAGCCCTCCCATGGGTTGTGTGGAGGGTGTTGAAGTCCATGTAGCTTGAGCTTCTTCCCGCACATCCGATTCCGGAAACAACAACGGTTTTGTCCTTTTCAAGACCAAGTTCGTGTATGGCTCTCACAAGGGCACTCATGATCGCACCATGTCCGCATCCCGGACACAGAAGGTGGGGGAGTTTGCTCTCCCGCATATATTCCCTTACAATTCCGCTCAATTGACTCCCTCCAGAATGGCATTTTTAATTTCTTCCGGCCTCATGAGATTTCCATCGTATCTGTTGACCCCGATAACGGGGATATGGGTGTACTTTCTCACCTCATCACCGATCTGGCCAAAATTAAGTTCCGGAACAACAATCTTTTTGACGGTCTCTCCTACTTCCTTGACCTTTTCTCCCGGAAATGGCCACAGGGTTTTGAGTTTCAAACAGCCCACCTTGACACCCTTTTTTCTTAGTTCGTTCACAGCATGAATTGAGGATCTGAAAGAGGAACCATAGCTTATAACACATATATCCATATCCTCTGTGTGGTATTCATCAACGAATGTTATCTCATCCCTGTACCTTTCCGTCTTGTTCATGAGCCTTTCCAGAAGTTTTCTCTGCACTTCAGGGTCTTCACTCGGAAACCCTGTTTCATCATGGATGAGTCCCGTTACGTGGTATCTGTAACCCGAACCGAAGTCGGCCATGGGTGGAACGCCACTGCCATCATCGGCAAAGGGTATGTAATCCCCTCCGGACGGCCTCTTTCTGTCAATCACCCTGATGTTTTCGGGAGGTACAAATCTCTCTCTCATGTGGGCTATAACCTCATCTGACAGGAGGATTACGGGAACTCTGAGCATTTCAGCGGTGTTGAAACTCTCAACAGTGAGTTCGAAGGTTTCCTGAACTGAAGTGGGGCAGTAGACAACAACGGGATGATCACCGTGGGTTCCCCATCTTGCCTGCATGACGTCTCCCTGTGATGGAGAGGTAGGCCTTCCTGTACTTGGACCCCCCCTCTGAACGTTGACGATAACAACAGGTGTTTCTGTAATTGATGCAAAACCTATGTTCTCCTGCATAAGACTGAAACCCGGCCCCGATGTGGCGGTCATGGCCTTTTTTCCCGTGAGAGAGGCACCTATTATTGCGGATATGGATGCAATTTCATCTTCCATCTGTATGAAAACCCCACCAAGTTCAGGAAGTTTCAGGGACATGAGTTCGGCAATCTCAGATGAGGGAGTAATGGGATATCCGGCAAAAAATCTGCATCCTGCCGTTATTGCACCCTCAACACACGCCTCATTCCCCTGTATCAATCTCGCTCTCATCAGAACCCTCCGTTATAACCTCAACGGCAAAATCAGGACACCTAAGTTCACAGAACATGCACTTTATGCATTTTTCAATATTCTCAGGAACTGGATACATCTGTGATTCGTCGAAAATAAAAACAGAGGTGGGACAGAGGTCAACACATATCCCACAGCTTTTGCATAGATGTCTGTCAATATTTATTTTAACGGTCATAATCATTTGTCCTCCATTGCATGATACTTCAAAGCGTTAAATGTCATACCCAGAAGGTGTATTAGTTCGAATAGATGTCTATAAACTTTTTGCTTTTATTACTTCATCCCGGCATAAAATATATATATCCATGCTGGAACATACGAATAAAATTATATGATATACTAATAACTGGAGGGTCTGGTATGGATGGCAAAATTGAGCACAGGAAATTGCAGTTCATCGGTGGTTCGAGTTTCATGGTGAGTCTGCCAAAAGACTGGATCAAAGGAAACTCCCTCTCCCAGGGAGATACCGTGCTTTTGTTGAGAGAGTCAGATGGTACTCTGAGGATACTTCCTGAGCATTTTGAGAGAAGGGAAAAGGATGAGGAAATTGCAGTTATAGAGAAGTTACCACTCCTCAATGAAAAATTTCTCAGGAGATACATATACGCCCTTTATATTCTCGGTCTTGATGAGATCAGGTTTACAGGTAAACAGGTTGATCCAAAGGTTGTTAGTGCTGTGAGTGAGATCGTCAGGGATCTCGTCGGGATGGAGGTCATAAGCGTCTCCCCAAGTGAGGTGGTTGTCAGATGCCTTGCGGTTGAAGGACTTGAAATTGAAGATGTTCTGAGAAGGCTCTCACAGCTTGTCATTTCCATGTATTCAGGTCTCAAAACCCTTTTTAGAGATAGAGATATGGACATCGTGGATTCCATTATGAGATTTGAAAAGGATGCAGACAGACTTTATCTCCTTGCTGTGAGACAGGAAAACAAGGTTCTAAAAAGAATTTCAGGTACATTCAACTGGGATGAGCTCAGATTGATTCTGGGTCACAGACTGGTTGCAAAATATCTCGAAGAGGTGGGAGATAACATCTCATCAGTGGCCCATTATGCAACTCATATTCTGGATAGGGAACTTGACCCAAAGATTGTGGAAGGTCTTATGGAGATAATGGATTCTCTTTTTTCATCCTTTGAAATAGCAACAAAGAGCTTTTTTGAAGAAGATCTTCTCCTTTCTGAAAAGGCCATAGAGGAATTTGTGGGTGTGGGAGACAGGATAGTAAAATTCATAAGGGATGTTGTCTCGAGGACAGAGCACAACACCGATCAGTTCCTTTTCCTGAGACTCATACTTGAGAATCTTCATGATATTTCAAAGAATGGAAAGGCCATAGGTGAAATAGCATTCAACAGGAGTACGAGGGTTATGCTGAAAAGACAGGAATACCAAAAAGGTTAAAAAGGGGAAATCTCTGTGTCAGTAAGTTCAATGACTGATGAAGGAATACCTGAAGGAGGTGAATTGATATGGTAAATGCCATACACGTGCGTTTCGAGGTTCCGGGGGAGCTTGAGAACGAGTCCCTTGAATTGCTTGAAAGGGTGAGAGAAACGGGGAAGATAAAGAAAGGTACCAATGAAACCACCAAGGCGGTAGAGAGAGGAGTTGCAAAGCTGGTTTATATAGCGGAGGATGTTGATCCTCCTGAAGTGGTTGCGCATCTCCCACTCCTGTGTGAGGAAAAGAAAATACCCTATATCTATGTAAAGAAGAAAACTGAGCTTGGTGCAGCATGTGGAATTGACGTTCCCGCTGCAAGCTGTGCAATTATAGATGAGGGTGAAAACAAGGCAGGTCTCGAAAGTGTAATAAAGAAAGTACAGGCATTGAAAAAATAGGTGAGCTGAAATGTCAAACGATGCGGAACCCGCAGAGATAATAGAAATAATCGGGCGAACAGGAATGCATGGCGAAGCGGTACAGGTGAAATGCAGAATTCTGGAAGGCTCCAACAAGGGCAGGATAATCACCAGGAATGTTATAGGCCCCGTGAGAGTTGGAGATAAAATAATGCTTCTGGAGACTGCAAGAGAGGCCAAGAAGCTGATGGTAAGGTGATGGCTGATGCAGCAGAGAGTGTGCTCATTCTGCGGGCGGGAAATAGAGCCAGGCACGGGCAAGATGTACGTTAAAACTGATGGCAAGATCTTTTTTTTCTGCTCCTCTAAATGCGAGAAGAACATGGTAAAGTTGAAAAGGAATCCGAGAAAGGTCAGATGGACAGAGAAGGCAAGAGCATGATGGAGAGAACCTTTGTGATGGTAAAACCGGATGGGGTTAAAAGAAGGCTCATAGGGAAGGTAATAGAGAGAATCGAGCTTAAAGGCCTGAAGATTGTTGCAATGAAGATGATCAACATTTCATCCGATCTTGCGGAAAGGCATTATGAAGAGCACAGAGAAAAGCCCTTTTTTGAAGCCCTTGTGAAGTACATAACCTCTGGCCCTGTTGTCGCCATGGTTGTCGAAGGCAGGAACGCGATATCCGTCGTCAGGCAGATGGTCGGGAAAACAAACCCGGCAGAGGCAACTCCTGGAAGCATAAGGGGTGATTTTGCGCTGGACATCGGCAGAAATATCATTCATGCATCCGATTCAGAAAACTCTGCCAGAAGGGAAATAGATCTGTTTTTCAATTCCGATGAGATTCTGAGCTATACAATGCCCGACGATGAGTGGGTTTACGAATAAAGGTGTTCGGGTTGCCTCTCAGGACCCCCATTGTTTCAATTCTCGGACATGTTGATCATGGCAAAACAACCCTTCTTGACAGAATAAGGGGAACGAGAGTAGTTCAGAGAGAGGCAGGGGGCATAACCCAGCATATAGGAGCGACAGAGATTCCCATCGATACAATCCTTGAAATAAGCAAGGGGATTTCCAGGGCGAGGATAAGCATTCCCGGATTGCTTTTCATAGACACTCCGGGCCATCATGCTTTCACAAATCTCAGGAGGAGAGGCAGTTCTCTTGCCGATCTTGCTGTGCTGATAGTTGATATAAATGAGGGCTTCAAACCTCAGACCCATGAAGCGGTGAGCATCCTCAAAACATTCAGGACGCCCTTTGTTGTTGCGGCAAATAAGATCGACAGGATTCCCGGATGGGAATCATCCAGAACGTTCTCATTTATTGAGTCATACAGCAGGCAGGAGGATCAGGTCAGGTTCAGGTTTGATGAAAAGCTTTACAGGTTGATAGGCGAGTTTTATGATCTCGGGTTCAGTGCGGAAAGATTCGACAGGATAAAGGATTTCCAGAGAACCCTTGCAATTGTTCCCATAAGTGCTCTCACCGGGGAAGGAATAGCGGAGCTCCTTGCGGTGTTGGTTGGGCTTGCCCAGCGATTCATGGAGGATAGCCTGAAACTCCACGTTTCAGGCAGGGCAAGGGGAACCATTCTCGAGATCAAGGAGGAACGTGGACTGGGGCTAACGATGGACGCAATTCTCTACGATGGGACACTGAAGACAGGTGACAGAATTGTCATTGGAGGTGTTGATGAACCTGTGGTCACCCACGTCAAGGGAATTTTCAAACCCAGAGAACTGATGGAGATGAGGATTGAGAGCAGGTTCAGGAAGGTTGATGAGGTTACCGCTGCAGCAGGTATAAAAATCGTTGCAAGCGGTATAGAGAAGGTTCTTGCTGGAAGTGAGTTCCAGTCCGTTGAATCAGATGAGGATATACGGGAATTTCTGAGAGAAATGAAGAAGGAGTATGAGAGCATAAGGATTGAGACCGATGAAGAAGGCATTGTTGTACGTGCTGACACCCTCGGCTCTCTGGAGGCAATCATAAATGAACTTAAAGAAAATGATATCCCGATAAGGAGAGCAGAAGTGGGAAATATTACGAGAAGGGATGTTATCGAGGCCGGAACCGTAAGGGACCCTCTTCTGAAGGTAATACTTGGTTTCAACGTCAGGCCACTCCCCGGTGTTGAGGAAGAGGCCCGGAATTATGATGTGAGACTGTTTCTCGGGGATGTTATATACACACTGATAGATGACTTCCAGGAATGGGTTGAGGAAGAAAGGAGAAAGATGGAAAAGAGCAGGGCGGAGGAGATGATAAGACCCGGAAAGATCCAGCTTTTACCGGATTTTATTTTCAGAAGGAGCAAGCCCGCCATAGTTGGCGTTAGAGTTCTGGCGGGGGAGCTGAGAAATGGAGTTAATCTGATCAGGTCGGATGGAGTTTCAGCAGGTCAGGTTAAGGGAATCCAGGATAGGGGAAATAATATACCATCTGCCAAAGCAGGGATGGAGGTTGCTGTTTCAATAGATGGCATCCTTGTGGGAAGGCATGTGAAGGATGATGAAGTCCTCTATGTTGACATTCCTGAGAGGCATGCAAGGATTCTCGAGGCCGAGCTGAAGGACACCCTTTCACCTGATGAAGTTGAGGTGTTAGAGGAATTTTTAAATATAAAACGAAAAAACAACCCCTTCTGGGGCAAGTGAGGTGATGGAATGACTGAGTTTAGAGTTGTGATCTCGGATCCAGAAACGGGAAGGGCGTATTCCACAATAATCAGTGGAGCCAGTGCAAACAAACTCATTGGAAAGGAGATAGGAGATAAGGTGGTCGGTACCGTATTTGACCTATCGCCGGATTATGAACTTGAAATCACAGGTGGTTCGGATAAGGATGGTTTTCCCATGAGGCCCGATCTACCTGGGAGTGGAAGGAGGAGACTTCTGCTCTCCGGTGGAGTGGGTTACAGGCCAAGGGAGAGGGGAATCAGAAGAAGAAAGATGGTCAGAGGAAGGGTCATATCTCCTGATATAGTTCAGCTCAATGTCAGGGTGGTCACAAAGGGCAAGGTACCGCTTGAAGAGTTTTTCGGTAGCAGGGAAGAAAAGGAATAATCACGTAACGAGTTTATATCCCCCTTCTTCCACAATGACGGTGTGCTCTGCCTGAGATACTTTCTCTCCAGATGTCTCTGAAAGAACCGGGTACTTTCTGAGGATTTTCTGTGCGCTGAGTTTTTTCAGAAGAAAGTCGGATCTCTCGGTTTTTATCCACCTTCTTGCAAAGGGGAGTGTTCTGTATTTTTCTATTTCCTGCATGAGTTTTCTTTCAAGGGGAAGCCTTACAGGTTTTCTTTTCAGGAGGGAGTAGATTTCAACCTCGTTTGTCTCAACCACCTTGCCAATCCCGGGAGTTGCGAATGGCTCAATGGCTATTATCATCCCCTCCTCGAGTTTAACGCCCCTCTCCATCTTTCTGTTGTATACCGTTGGAGGGGCATGCTGTGTGTATGGCATGAGTCCATGTCCGGTCAGGTTAACGACCGGTTTGAAATTGAATTCCCTTATGGTTTTTTCAATGACCTCTCCGATGTATGCTGTGTCAGCTCCGGCCTCTATTACATCCATCGCATTTTTCAGTGCGGTCTCGGATGCCTTAATCAGATCTGCATTATCACCCAAATCAACGGAAATGGCGGTATCTGCGATCCATCCATCTATGTGAACTCCGATATCGAGCTTGACAAGGTCTCCATCTTTGAATGCTGAACTGTCATTCCTTCCCGGAGTTGCATGGGCGGCCTTCTCATTGATGGAGATGTTTACAGGAAAGGCCGGCAGACCCCCGAGTTCCACAGTTCTCC
>WAJW01000147.1 GCA_015523685.1 Archaeoglobaceae archaeon | reverse complement strand
GTGCCACTCCTCCTTTATCGTTAACCGCGATTGCATTTCCCAGACATGTCATCTTTGAGGAAATTGCAAGCACATCACCGATTCTCTCAAGGTTTCTGTATTCCTCGGAGGAAATTCTGTCTGAAACCACCACTCCGTTTGAGTTTCCAACTGCAAGACAGCCTGCGAGTTTTGAACCAAGCAGGGTGGTAACCACGACATCCACATCCAGTTCACTCTCCACGAGAGATTTCACCGAATCATCCTTAATGCCCAGTACTCCAAATTCCTCTGTCACAACCATGTAAAGTCCGATAAGAGGTACTCCCTCGATGAGGATCTCCCGGGTCATGATTCTCTGAACAGCTCCGCCTCTACTATTCCATCGTCAAATTTCACCGCTCTTATCTTTATTCTGGCAGGAGGTTTCTGAGCTCCTCGCTCCCATATTTTTTCATTTATCGTTGAGTCGATTTTTATGTTCTCTTCCTCTGTTTTCATATGTCTGCTCAGGAATTTTCTTATCATCCTGATGGCCTTCTTGCTCCTCAACCATCTCGGGTATCTCCTGACTCTCTGCTTCACCTTTATTGTGTATATCCTCTCCATAACTTCCTTTGCCATCTAAACCACCCTGAGCTTTGTTCTTCTCCAGTGTCTTCTTTTTGGATGGGTCACAACCTTTCTCTTTGTCCTCATGATGACCCATATCGGGACTCTTCTATTCTGTTTTCCGGCCTTTGCGAGCTTCTTTTTGACACCTACGGTTTTCTTGCCCATTTCCATTCACCTTTCAATGCGATAACTCTGGACTGGATGTGGGATGGGAACACCTCATATATTAATTCTTCCGATAACCGGTTCCGTATGAATGCTCTGATCTCATCTTCATAGTCACCCTTTTTCATATTTTCGCTTTTCCCTTCCTCAATAATGAAATAGGATTTTGCAAGATGATCCACAGCCTTTCTGCTGTATCCGGCCAGTGGCGAGATGTAGGATATGTTAAGTCGAGATTCAATGCTGGATATCTCCCGTTCCGTCAGCTTTGGGCTTATATCATCACGCCTCACCCCATCTGCGATATATGTATATTTCTCAGACGCAATCTCTATTGCATTTCTGTGAATGAGATTTATCCCGTTTCTCGGAAAACCGTCCGAGATTATCATTTCCACAGCTCTTTCGAGCAGATCCCTTTTAAGTTTGAGTTTTCTCCAGGGAAATCCAATGGCTCTGGCTGATTCCTGTGCATGTATCCAGCTATCTGTAATCCCGAAAGAGAACGTCACAAGCTCGACCTCAAAAAAGGGGGACAGAAGAATTGCAGAAAGGGATGAATCCTTTCCTCCGCTGAATAAAACGCAGATTTTATCCATTTCAATTATTTGCGTCTTATGTTTATCTCTCTCTTCTTTGGTATGATCCTCTCAAGGATGAGCTTCAGCTGATCATCGGTGATTTTCCTGTTCAGCCCCTGACTCTGAGCAAGAGATATGAGCTGGTTTTCAATAGCGTCAACGAGCTCCGGACGGGCCATTCTGAGTCTGCTGAGTCTCTCTCTCGCCTCGGTGGTCAGTATTGATCTCAAAATAGCTTTTTTCTGGGCAAGCATCCTCTTTTTCATCTCTTCTTCCTGAATTGCCTGTTCCTGAGCTCTTCTCAGCTCTTCAAGCTTTCTCCGGCGGATTTCATCCAGTTCATCACCCATGTTCACACCCCATCAATATTTTTTCAACGCAGGTATTTTCTTTGCGACCTTCTTCTGGACTTCGAGGGAGAGTCTGTCCAGGAAGCTCTGCCCCTTGGGTGTTATTTTCCTCCCCCGGGGTGTTTTCTCAACAAGTTCCGCCTTTTCAAGAGCTTTCAGAACACTTCTTATGATTGCACCACTTCCTTTTCTGAATCCCGGTGGTTTTGATCCCCTTCGTTTTCTTCCACCGTAGTATGTTCTGAGCCTTTCAATGCCCACCGGACCATCAATGTAGATTCTCCTGAGTACTGAGGCACACCGAACATACCACCATTCATCATTTTCCGGAGGTTTTTCCTTATGAACGCCTGTTTTCACGAATTTTACAAATTCCGGAGGTTTAAGGTCCATTTCCTTTAGCTTCTCCGCGGTCAGTTCTATAAGGCTGTCAGCAGGAACATCATAGACTGTTGTCATTTCATCACCTTCCGCCAAATACCCTGTTTTCTATTATTTACTTCTTTCGTCTCAGGGTTACAACATTTCCGATAGGTTTTTCAAATATGGCATTGACCTTTTCTGCCAGTTCTTCTGCGAGTTCAAACCTGCTTCTATCAGCTCTTGCACTCCTCAAGAACCTGACCCTGACCTCTCCGTATGCCTTGAGCTGTCTTTTTATCTCTTCCACGATTTCTGGAGTGATCCCTTTCTTTCCCACATTGATCTTCATATGGTCACCCTGAGGTGTGAGTGGCGGTAGTAAGCCCCCTTCTGTTCAGGCGACATTGGTCTGAGCGCCCTGAGGCTTGCACCGGCGGGGATGGCCGTTTCATCCCGATCCGGGTGACCTCTCTCAACGGATCATCGCATTTCCCCGGTCGGGTACCGTTTCTGTTCCAGAGCCGTGCCTCTCGGCACACTCCCTTGCGGGAGCCCGCCATTTACGGTGGGGGGACTTTCCTCAGCACAGAGCCGGGAGTCGCCCTCCGCCTCTCACACCTCTGCCTCTCTTTTGATGACCATATATTAAATTTTTTGTCATCCTTGAGCCTCTATTATCGAAACTTATTCCGCTCCATATTTTCTCCTCCAGTTCTCTTCCAGTAATCAGGAAAGTTATTCGAGAATATGCTAATGCATTTCCTGTGGAGCGCCTGAGAAAATTTATTTGTGAAAACGCGGAACCTTTGAATTCTACTCAGATATTTGACCTCTTCATATCCTTCTTTAACTTTCAGTTTGATGGCCCGAGATATCAGGTTTCGTTTTTGATCAGACTGATCGATGACAATTCTGTTTTTTGATCTATTTCAGAATCAGATTCTCTTTTTTTCATGCATGTGCGATCACGAAGTAATTCTGGGTCTATCGTATGGGCAAAATAATTCATACCAGAATCAAAAGGTCCAAAGAGACGCATGAGTTCTCGGAAAGCCATATTTTATAAAAATACCACATACTCAACTTCATCGGAAAGACAGATGAAAATGAGTAGACTTTAAAAACCTCAGCAGGGTTTAGGTCGGGCAGGATTAAAGTGTATCAGGGAGATGTTCAGGAGGAATGCAGTACAGCGAGATCATGGAGATCGGGAAGTCCTCAGGAAAAGTTGCCATTGATATCAGAGATAATGTTGCAGTATTCTACCGCCTGCACGGAGATGGTATAATGCAGTTTCAGGGGACATGACCCGTGAATTTTTGGCATATTCAGAGGGATAAGGAACCGATTCCTGAAGGAGAATTGACTCATTCTCAGAAACTTCAGAACGCATGTGAAAAAGAGCAGGCTGAACATCGCTCTGGTTTACGACATGGGTATGGCTGAAAGGGAGGTTGGTCAGGATGTCAACAGGTTAGCGGAGATGGCATCTCCGGTAAAGGATCGGGATAGTAAGTGTTCTGGTGAATGATTTATTAAAATTATCTATTAAAATAAAATATCAATAAAAGAAGAGGGACGATGTGGTCAGCCCTCCAGCACAATCTCGATATTGACATCCCTGGGTACCTGAATGCGCATGAGCTGTCTTAAGGCCCTCTCATCGGCATCGATGTCTATGAGCCTTTTATGAATCCTCATCTCCCAGTGGTCGAAGGTCTCACTTCCCTCTCCATCGGGACTTTTTCTGCATGGCACCACAAGTCGCCTTGTCGGTAGCGGTACCGGACCTGAAAGTGCAACCCCTGTTCTCTCCGCTATCTGTTTTATCTGCTGACAGATCTCATCAAGCTCCTTTGGTGAAACACCTGAGAGTTTAATTCGAGCCTTCTGCTTCATACTGCTACCACATCAGGTTCAGTCTCTCGGAACGACGTCTATGCACATTCCTGCTGCAATGGTGGTTCCCATATCTCTTATAGCAAATCTACCAAGCTGGGGTATGTCCTTGACCTTTTCGAGAACCATGGGTCTCGTGGGGACTATTTTCACAACTGCCGCATCTCCTGTTTTGAGGAACTGGGGATTCTCCTCCTTGACCTGTCCTGTCTTTGGATCGAGTTTTTTGAGGAGTTCCATGAATGTACACGCAACCTGGGCTGTGTGTGCGTGGAAAACAGGCGTGTATCCAACAGTTATCGCAGTCGGATGCTGAAGCACAACTATCTGGGCGGTGAACTCCTTAACAACAGTCGGCGGTGTGTCGGGATGTCCGGCAACATCTCCTCTTCTGAGATCCTTCTTTCCCACACCTCTCACATTGAATCCAATGTTGTCTCCCGGTTCAGCAACCTGTATCGGCTCGTGATGCATTTCAATGCTCTTGACCTCTCCCGTCACATCTGCGGGTTCAAAGATAACCTTGTCTCCCACCTTGAGTCTGCCTGTCTCAACTCTTCCTACCGGAACTGTTCCTATACCTGAGATGGAGTACACATCCTGAATCGGAATTCTCAGTGGAAGTTCTACAGGTTTCTCTGGTTCTTTAAGTTCATTGAGGGCCTCGAAAAACGTTACACCATCGTACCATGGTGTATTCTCGCTCTTCTTTGTTATATTGTCTCCTTTGTACGCTGAAACCGGTATGAATCTGATCTCATCGGGCTTGTATCCGACCATCTTGAGGAGATCTGAAACCTGTTTTCTGACTTCCTCAAATCTGTTCTGGTCATAGTTTATCATGTCCATCTTGTTGACAGCAACAATAAGCTGGTTGATTCCGAGAGTTCTTGAGAGGAAGACGTGCTCCTTGGTCTGAGCCATTACTCCATCCGGTGCTGCAACAACGAGCACTGCAGCATCAGCCTGAGATGCCCCCGTGATCATGTTCTTGACGAAGTCCCTGTGTCCAGGACAGTCCACTATTGTGAAGTAATACTTGTCTGTCTCGAATTTCCTGTGAGCGACATCAATGGTGATACCTCTCTCTCGTTCCTCTTTGAGATGGTCCATGACCCATGCGAACTCAAATGTTGCCTTTCCTTTAGCCTCAGCCTCCTTTCTGTACTGTTCGATTACATGTTCGGGTATCTCTCCTGCCTCATACAGCAGTCTGCCCACCAGAGTGGACTTCCCGTGGTCTATATGTCCAATAATTGCCAGGTTAATGTGTGGTTTTTCTGCCATATTTATCCTCCTCCTTTCAGCCTTTTAATTACTAATATATATTTCTTAGCTTAACCCACGTAGTCTGAGGGTTTCGGAATCTCAAGTTTTAAACCTTTTCTCTTTCTGACGCTCATGACAATATCATTGAGCATTGCATGGGGGACGGGTTCAAAGCCTGCATGTTCCGTTGCCCATAGAGCTCTACCTTCTGTGGCAGATCTGATGTCTCCCGCGAATCCGAACATTTCTGCAACGGGAGCCTTGGCCTTCAGAGTCACCATATCACCCTCAACGTTCATCTCAAGAATCTGGCCCCGTCTTGACTGTATCTCCTTGGTCACATTACCCATGAGCTCCTGTGGTACGGTGATGAAGATGTACTGCATCGGTTCCAGAAGTGTTGGCTTTGCGGTCAGGATTGATGCATGAATCGCCTGCCTTACTGCAGGAATAACCTGGGCTGGACCTCTGTGAACCGCATCTTCATGAAGCTTGACATCCACAAGCTTCACCTTGATCCCACTGCACGGTTCTCTTGAGAGAGGGCCGTTGCGCATGGCCTCTTTGAAACCTTCCAGTATAAGTTCCATTGTCTCGGAGAGATACTGTATTCCTTTTGTCATGTCCAGGAAAAGGTTTCCATCGAAAATCTCAGTAACGCCTTTCGCCTCTTCCTTGTTCAGTCCCGCCGATTCGAACTTCTTTCTCCTCTCCACCTTGTCCATCCTCATTGATACCTCTCCCGATTTTACAAGTTCGACAACCTCCTGAGGGAGAGGCTCAACCTGGATGTAGAATCTGTTGTGCTTGTTTGGTGACTTGCCCTCTATCACATCGGACGTCCCCTGAACGGTTTCCCTGTAAACGACAATGGGTGGAGATGTTTTGAGTTTCAATCCCTTATCCCTCTCGATCTTGGCTATAACCACTTCAAGATGAAGTTCGCCCATCCCGGAGATCAGATGCTCTCCGGTCTCTTCATTTATCTGAACATTGAGTGTTGGGTCCTCCTTTGAGATCTGTCTCAGCACCTCGATGAGCTTGGGCAGATCCTTCATATCCTCTGCCTCAACAGCGACGGTTACCACAGGTTCACTCACATGTCTGATCTCCTCGAAGGGAACCATTTTTTCAAGTGAGGTTGCGGTACAGCCTACAAAGGCATCCTTCAAACCCACAACAGCAGCTATGTTTCCTGCGGGTATCTCCTCCACCTCAACCCTGTCAGGCCCCATAAAGATCCCAACCTGCTGAACCCTGTTTTTTCTGTACATTCCACTTATATAGAGCTCAGCACCTCTCTTCAATGTCCCTGAGTAGAGTCTTCCTGTTGCGACCTCGCCTGCATGGGGGTCTATCGATATATCCGTGACCATCAGCACAATCGGACCTTCAGGGTCACATGAAATCATGGACCTGCCCTCATCTGAGTCCATATCACCCTTCCATATCACACCAATTCTGTCCTTCTGGGCCTCAAGAGGGCTTGGAAGGTGCCTTACCACCATATCGAGGACAACCACATAAAGAGGGCTTTTTTTTGCAAGTTCCTCCATATTTCCTGCCTTGCAGTAATCAAATACCTCGTTGAAACCCACACCCGTGTTTTTCATGGCCGGGACAGAAATCGCCCACTTATAAAGGGCTGAACCAAAGGCAACGGATCCATTTGAAGCATCAAGCTTCCATTCCTGATATTTTTCTGGTCTCATTGATTTTATGAACTTGTTTACCTGGTTGATAACCTTTGCAAGTCTCAACTGCATCTCCTGCTTGTCAACTTCCAGTTCATTGATCAGCCTGTCCACCTTGTTTACAAAAAGAACTGGCTTGACGTTCTCTCTTAAAGCCTGTCTCAGAACTGTTTCGGTCTGGGGCATAACACCTTCAACCGCATCGACAACAACAACCGCCCCATCCACCGCTCTCATAGCTCTTGTCACATCACCACCGAAGTCAACGTGTCCGGGTGTGTCGATCAGGTTGATCAGATAATCCTCACCCTCGTACTCGTGAACCATTGAGACGTTGGCCGCATTAATGGTAATTCCTCTGGCCTGTTCCATTTCATCAAAATCAAGGAACAGCTGTCTTCCTGCAAGTTCATCGGATATCATCCCGCATCCTGCAAGAAGGTTATCCGAAAGAGTTGTTTTCCCGTGGTCGATATGTGCGACAATTCCTATGTTTCTGATGTTCTCCTGCTTGTACATCAGAGCTTTTACCCTTTCAACCATTTTTTTACGTCTTCCCATTTCAATAACCCCTGTCTGCTGTTTATCTTGCTGCTTTTGCCACCCTTTCTTTTTCTTCTTTCATCGATATGGCATAGCTCCTGCTTTCATTATTTGCCGCAGCTATTATCTCTTCTGCAAGACTTGCAGAGATAGATCTCTTGGATTTGAATGCGGATCTTCTTGCCCCCTCTGTAATATTCATCAGCGCCTGATCTATTCTTCTCGATGTTGATGTATCAACCGCCTTTGGAACCGCAATCCCTCCGTACTTCAATCTGACAATCTCTTCCCTCTGACCCGCATTTTCGATGGCCTTAATGAGAACCTGAAGGGGGTTTTTCTTTGTCTTCTTATGGATTATTTCAAAAGCCTCTCTGACAATATTGTAAGCTTTCTGCTTTTTACCCGTGTTGTGTTCTTTTCTCATAACCTTGTTGATCAACCTCTCTACAATAAAAACGTCTTTTTTGGCAAAAGGTTTGTTTGCATGCCTTCCACAGTTATGATATACAAACCTGGGTTCAAGGGATATGTACTCTTCCATGGCGGGATCTTCAAATACAACCTCTTCAGGATCCCATTTGCCAAACACGAGTTTTTCCTCTTTTGACAGGCCATACTTTGTTTCCACCCTGATTCACCTCACCGGTTTCTCCTTTCTACCCGAAACGAGCTCTTTGAGTGAGACGTTGTTAACCTTTACCACCTGGAACCTGACACCCGGTATGTCACCCTTGGATCTCCCCATCGCTCCGCCTATTTTCTCAATGACAACCTCATCATGCTCATCTATGAAATTTATCGCCCCGTCTCCCGGGCAGAATGCAGTTACCTGCCTTCCGTTCTTGATGAGCTGTACTCTGACACATTTTCTTATTGCGGAGTTTGGCTGTTTTGCCTCAACACCTATCTTCTCCAGTACGATGCCCCTTGCCTGAGGTGCCCCTTCGAGGGGATCAGATTTAATGTTGAGCATCAGCTGTTTCCTTGCATACTTCTTATCCTTCCATCTGAACCTTTTTCTGTCGTTCTTCAGTTTTCTTGCTGCAAACAGACCTCTTGCCATAATTCTCACCTTACAACAACATCATCGATGTTATGATGTCTTCCCACAAGCAACTTTGCCTTATTTATATTTTTTCCACCTTTACCAATTGCAAGTCCCTTCGTCTCAAAATCGACATTCACGACAGCGATTTTTCTGCCGTTTTTTTCGAGGATACTGACCTTTGTTTTAACCGGTTTAAATATGTTCTTGATGAACTCAACTGGATCTTCGGAATGCTCAACTATCTCAATTTTTTTACCGATCAGTTTTCTGGCTCTGTTGATATTTGAGCCCCCCTTTCCTATTGCAAGCCCCATGTCACCTTTTTTCACAACAAAAATCACCCTGTCTTCATCATTTTCCACTATGCAGTCCTTGACCGATGCACCGGTGACGGACTCAAATAATGTCAGGTATCTGATCTCCTCGGTGGATAGCTTTATGCTCATACAGGATACCTCACACCGCATTGAGTATCTCTGATTCTCCTGGATCGATAACAGCCAGGGTAAGCACAGAAAAAGGCTTTCCACAGGCTGCACCGAGATCCATGTTGCTCCCTTTGTACTTTATCACGGGTACGTCATACTCCTCTATTGCCTTTGCTATCTCCTCGGGACAGTTTTCGGCCATAATAACGATTTTTGCCTCTTTATTTTTTAAGGCTTTGAGGGTTCTTTTACTTCCTGTATATACCTTTCCTGTTTTAATCGCCTTTCTTAAAGCCCTTTCAAGATCCATCTCCATGTGATTTCACCCCGATTCTGGATACAAGTTCCACATCTCCGGTTCCGAGTTTAATTGCCTGCCCGACAATCACATTTTCAGTAACCCCGGCAAGATTGTCCACTTCACCCCTGACCGCCGCCTCAAGCAGATGGTTCACGGTAACCTCGAATGCAGCTCTTGAAAGAACACTTATCTTCTCTCCGGCAACTCCATGCCTTCCAACCTGTTTCACCTGTCCATCACTCGTCATCATATCTGCAACGAGCATTATGTGTCTGACATCAACATTGAGGCCCTGCTCTTCAAGGGTATCAAGTGCCTCTTTTATGATGGCATTTCTCGCGGCCTCAATGCCGAGAACCTCGGCGATCTCGAGGATATTGTTTGTTACAGTTCGTCTGTAGTCAACCCCCTTGATTCTCATGACCTTTTTCAGATTTGATCCTTCGGTGTAAAGCACGTATTCATCTCCCTCTTTCCGTATAATAACTCTTTTAATCTCCTTTATTCCCTTGATGACCTGAGATTTCATCTTCTCGACAGTCTGGAGAAGCTTTCTGTATGACGGCTCTTTTATGTTTATGACAAGCCTGTCTCCTTCATCCTCCACTTCCACCTTGAGGCTTTTCTCAAGTTTTTTTATCAGATCCTCTCTACTGATCTGCTTTCTTTTCATTGCACGCTCATCAGGGATGAGTATTATCTGCAGTTTGTATATGTCCACAGAGATATCACCTATGTCAGACACATAAGTTGCTTCAATTCTGCTGGCGACCTCTCTGGCAAGTTTTCTGTCCTTTGCATACTCTCCTTCCAGTTTTATTGTCATGATTGGAGTGCTCGGTGTTTTTCTCACATCAAGGATTTCTATGAGACGTGGCAGACCGAGGGTGACGTTTATTTCTGCAACTCCCGCATAGTGGAAGGTTCTCATGGTCATCTGGGTTCCGGGCTCGCCGATTGACTGAGCTGCGACTATTCCTGCCGCTTCACCCGGTTCCATCAGGTTTCTCAGATAATCAGAGTAACACCTCTCTATGATCTCCCTGGCCTTTTTCTTGGTTATGTCGTATTTCATCAGTTCTGCTTTTATCTCTTCTTTAACCCTATCAGGCATGGGATAATTTGCAAGCTGTTTATCGAGCCATTTCTCGTCCATCATCATCCCTCTTCAAGAACCTCTTCTATTATCCTTTTGACATCCACGGCCTTTCCACCATAACTCTTTCTCGGGTCAATTCCATCATCCCCATACTTGAACTGAACAACAACTCCCCTCGTATCCCTCACAGTCCCATCGTATTCAAGTTTCAGATCCTGGAGTGCATTAATCAGTCTCCTCTGAAGGTACCCTGATTGAGATGTTCTCACAGCGGTATCGACAAGACCCTCTCTTCCTCCGACTGCATGGAAGAAAAATTCAAGGGGATCGAGGCCATTTTTGTAACTGGATTTAACAAAACCTCTTGCCTCGGCACCAAGCTCTCCCCTCCTGAAGTGTGGCAGTGTCCTGTCCGTATATCCCCTCTTGATCCTCTCTCCCCTTACAGACTGCTGGCCGACACAGGCTGCCATCTGCGTTAGATTCAGCATTGAACCCCTTGCCCCTGAAACAGCCATTATAACTGCAGAGTTGTCCAGTCCAAGATAACCACCTGCAATCTTGCCCGCCCTGTCTCTCGCTCTTCCCAGGGATTGCATGATTCTGAGCTCAAGGGTTTCCTCTATCGTCCTCCCCGGCAGGGGATCAAGCTCCCCCCTCCTGAACGCCATCACCAGATTTGTGACATCATCCTCAGCTTCTCTTATAACATCGATTATCTGGTTCAATGCATCATCTGGTATGTCCTCATCATCTATCCCGAAACTGAATCCAAAATGCATTATGGCCCTTATGGCAAGTTTCGTTGCATTGTCCAGAAATATTCGGGCTGTGTAGGCCCCGTATTTCCTCACAATCTGATCTATTATTAAACCCTTGAATGCCCCTATCGCTTTCTCATCAATCGTGCCATGAATCAGTTCTCCATCCTTTATAACAACGTATGCATCCCGATCACAGTTCTCCTCCTTGCAGACATCACAGTTCTCACATATCTCAGCCTTGAACTTCATGTTCAGGCCATCGGGCAGGATGAGGCTGAACACCTGCTTTCCAGTCCAGTATTTCTTTCCATCTTCCTCGATGGCCGGTTCAGGAAGTTTGTCAACATCAATGGTTTTTATGAGTTCCATTACCTCACTCCTGGTGAACCGATTTCCACGCCTTGTGAGCAGGTAAAGGCCGGTGATATGGTCATGGATCCCTCCAATAATTGGGCCTCCGAACCTGGGAGAAAGTATATGTTCCTGAACGCTCATCAGGATTTTTGCCTCTGCCTGGGCCTCAAGAGACTGGGGGACGTGAAGATTCATCTCATCTCCATCGAAATCAGCGTTATACGGTGGGCAGACCGCAGGATTAAGTCTGAAAGTTTTATATGGCAGTACTCTTACTTCGTGAGCCATTATGCTCATTCTGTGAAGGGATGGCTGTCGGTTGAAGAGAACAATATCGCCATCCTTCAGCTGTCTTTCCACAATCCATCCAGGTTCGAGCTTCTCGATAAGCTCTTCCCGGTTGTTCTCAGTAACCTTCACTCTCTTTCCATCCGATCTTATAACATAGTTTGCCTTTGGATGTTCTTCCCTCAGGATGTACTCTCTAACCTCCTCCAGATTGTGTTCGTTAACGTACACCGGAACGGTGAGCTCCTTTGCGATCTCAATTGGAACCCCCACCTCGCCTATGCTGAGGTTGGGATCAGGGGATATAACTGTACGGGCAGAGAAATTAACCCTCTTTCCTGAAAGGCTCCCTCTGAATCTACCCTCTTTTCCTTTCAATCTCTGAGATAGGGTTTTGAGGGGTCTCCCGCTTCTGTGCCTGGCAGGCGGAACTCCCGATACCTCGTTATCCAGATATGTCGTGACATGGTATTGCAAAAGTTCCCATAGGTCCTCAATAATGAGCTGTGGTGCTCCGGCCTCCTTGTTTTCCTGAAACCTCTGATTTATTCTTATTATGTCCACGAGCTTGTGGGTCAGATCATCCTCGCTTCTCTGACCGCTTTCGAGGGTTATGGAAGGTCTCGTGTTAACTGGAGGTACTGGCAGGACTGTTAGAACCATCCACTCAGGACGTGCACTTTCAGGTTCGATTCCAAATGCCCTCAGATCTTCATCAGGTATCTTCTCAAGTCTTTCCCTCACATCGATGGGTGTCAGTCTGTGATTGTTTTCGTAATAGAAGGTGGGTTTTTCAAATTTTATCTCAACATGTGGTTCTCCACAGTGGGGGCATTCCTTGACCCCCGATGCGGTGCTGAAGGCCTCCTTCACAACATCCTCAAAATCCGCATTCACTTCCTTCCTTTTTCGTATCTCCTCGATAAATTCATCTCTCTTCTTATCTGAAAGAAGAATTCTCCCGCAGTTACTGCAGGTTGAGTTGAGCAATTTTGCAATGAGCTTTGCATATCCCACATGGATAACGGGTGCAACCAGCTCCACGTGGCCGAAATGGCCCGGGCACTCGCCTATCTTTCCACCACAAGTCTTGCATCTCAATCCCGGATCAATGACACCCAGCCTCTGATCCATGAGACCCATTTCAATGGGATACCCGTCATCATCATACGTGTCTGGAGTGATTATTTTGGCAACGCTCATTTTTCTTATTTCTTTCGGGCTGAAAACCTGAAATTTTATGCTCTTAACACGTTTTGGTGCCATTTATTCACCTCACACTCTGTCCTCAAGGATGAGTCTCGGCGCAATTCCCATGGATTTTACCTCGTCGAGAAGAAGTTTAAATGCATAGCTCATCTCAACGGAATATATATCGCTATCATCATCACAGTTCGTGCAGTAGGCGGTTTTTCTTCTGTAATCGTAGAGCGCGACCATCCCGCATTTTCCACAGACGTAAACCTCTACCTTGTCTGATTCCTCAAGCAATCTATCCTTAAGAGTGAGGGCAGCACCATGGCCTATCAGGACGTCTCTCTCCATCTCTCCAAATCTCAATCCACCTTCTCTTGCCCTGCCTTCCGTTGGCTGTCTGGTCAAAACCTGAACGGGCCCCCTTGATCTTGCATGGATCTTTGACGCCACCATATGGTAGAGTTTCTGATAGTAGATCACTCCAACAAAAACATCAACCCTGTACTTTCTCCCCGTCACTCCATCGTACATGGTTTCTTTGCCTGTATGGATGAATCCATGTTTCAGAAGTGCCTGGCGGAGATCTTCCTCAACCTCTCCATGAAATGCGGTTCCATCTATTCTCCTTCCCTCGAGAGACCCGACCTTACCACCTATCATCTCGAGAACATGACCCACAGTCATTCTCGATGGAATTGCATGAGGATTTATAATCATATCCGGTGTTATTCCCTGTTCTGTGAATGGCATGTCCTCCTGCGGGACTATTAGCCCAATTACCCCCTTCTGTCCATGTCTTGAAGCAAATTTATCTCCCAGTTCAGGAATCCTGAGGTCTCTGACTCTCACCTTTGCAAGTTTTGATCCTCCTTCCGATTCAGTGAGGACAACAAGATCAACGATACCTTTCTCATTGGATCTCATTGTGATGGAGGTCTCTCTCCTTTTCTGTGGCGTGAGACCAAATTCTGTGGGCTCTTCAAGAAATCTGGGTGGACTCGTTTTTCCTATAAGCACATCATTCGGTTTGACGTCGGTTTCGGGATGAACGAGTCCATCTTCGTCAAGACGTGCATAGGCCTCTGCACCTCTTGCCCCCATTATCTCTCCACCCGGTATCTCGAATTTGTCCTCCTGTCCTCCAGGATATCTCCTCTCCTCTCCTTCATAGGTTCTGAAGAAGTGGCTCCTTCCAAGCCCTCTCTCTATGCTTGCCCTGTTTATTATAAGCGCATCCTCAATGTTGTACCCTTCATAAGATAGAACCGCAACAACGAAATTCTGCCCTGCAGGTCTGGCATCGAAAAGGATGGAATCCATGGTGGATGTTTTGACTATCGGAATCTGGGGATAGTGCAGGAGATGCCCTCTGGTATCGAGTCTGTACCTCAGGTTTGAGTAGGGAAATCCTATGGACTGTTTTATCATCCCTGCACCCATGGTGTTTCTCGGACTTGCATTATGCTCGGGATATGGTATTGAGCCCGTACATATTCCCATTATCAGAGATGGATCGATTTCGAGGTG
>WAJW01000146.1 GCA_015523685.1 Archaeoglobaceae archaeon | reverse complement strand
ATCCATGATTCTTGCATAATTGTCCCGTACGAAAAAATAGAAGATTTCCTGCGTAATGTGGAATTATACCTTCAGCATCTCGGATTTTACTGATCTCATAATCTCGGGAATATTTTTTGCAAAGAGATTTCCCTTTCTAACAAGTGATTCTTTGTCAACTACTGGTATTCTTTTTCTTATTATTGCCTGAAGCATTCCGGCAAGTCTCACATCTTTATGACTTCCAACAGATTGAAACCCTATCAACAAGTCGGAATCAAAAAATGCTCTCCTGTAAACCATTCCGGATTTGAATTCCACCATCTGATATTTTCTATCCCTGAGTGTTGCAGATGTATGCCCGAGACTTACAAGAGGTGTTCCTATTCCCTTCATGATGTTGACCCTGATGGAACCTTCATGAGTGACACTTTCACCGGCCATGTTCTTTCCCGCAACTTCTCCCTGCGACACGGCATTGGCCCAGGTTGGAGTCAGACATACATCACCGAAAGCGTCTTCCGCCTCTGCAACATCTCCCGCTGAATAAACGTTTTCCGCGGATGTCTGCATCCTCCTGTCAACCACAATACCCACATTTGTTTTTATTCCGCTCCTCTCAGCAATTTCCTTATTTGGTCTGACACCCGTTGCAACCACGACAAGATCGGCAGGTATTTTTCTATCGCCGACCATAACACCTGAAACCTCTCCATCTCCCAAAACCCTGCTTACAGGAGTTCCGAGAATAAATTCAATTCCCTTATCGGTAAATTCATGCATCACCATCTCCGAGAGTTCTCTATCGAGCATCAGCGGTAGAATTCTGTCAAGCATCTCCACAACCGTAACTGCAAGCCCTTTTTTCCTGAGGGCATACGCCGCTTCGAGCCCTATTGGACCTGCCCCGATTACCACAGCACTTTCTGACTCTTCAGCTCTTTCATTCATTCTCCTCACGTTATCAAGTCTGTGGAGAGGATATACACCTTCATTATCCATACCGTCAACAGGCGGGATGAAAGCCCGTGAACCCGTGGCGATAAGTAGGCGATCATAATCGATCCTCTCTCCATCCAGAAGCTCCAGTACCTTTTTTCGAGTATGGATCTTTACAGCCTCTTTCCCGAGAATCGGCTCTGCATTCATCTTTTTAAAGAAGTCCTCTCCTTTAAAGAAAAGTTCTCTCTCTTCCATATCACCCGTGAGAACTTCAGCCAGAAATACGGGTGTGTATGGATGGTATTTTTCCTTCGAAATCGCTACTATTTCCCCCTCTGAATCGATCTTTCTTATGGCAGATATACAGCTCACTCCAGCAGCACTGGTTCCGACAATCACATATCTCATGTGTCAATCTTACAGAAGTGGACAATAAATAATTTTTTATCTGTTAGGGACAGACGCACGATACCATCTAAGGAATAAGGTATTTATAATGGAAACAAGTAACAGTTAAATAGCGTAAAATGTAAAGTTTAATATATCCAGAGTCGAAAGATGTAAGGAGGTAGATAGGTTGAGTGAAAAGCTAACCGCAAGATGCCTCAACTGCAGAAAAAGATTTGAAGTGAATAAAGGGCAGGAGATTGCCGAGTGTCCACACTGCAAATCTAAGTGGAGAATTTCATGGGTTGACGAGGATCAGCCCAAGGTCCAGGGACCTGCTGACTGAGGTGAAAAAGAATGGTTATGAAAAGAAAGGTGGCCTTTGTTGATCTGACAAAGGGAAAGGTTGTGAAAGAGGAAATTCCGAAGGATCTCAGATTGAAACATCTCGGAGGTAGAGGGCTGAACTGGTATTACCTGTACAATAATGTTCCTCCAGAATGTGATCCCTATTCACCGGAAAATATCCTTGCAGTGGGAGCGGGACTCCTGACAGGATTGCCTGCCCCGGGAAGTGGAAGGACGAACATTGCAACCAAGAGCCCCATGACCGGAGGGGTTGGAGATTCAAACATGGGTGGTGACTTTGCCCCTGAAATGAGATATGCAGGATTTGACCACATGATAATCAGGGGGAGAGCTGAAAAGCCTGTATACCTCTGGGTCAACGATGGAGAAGTGGAGATCAGAGATGCATCAGAACTGTGGGGACTTGATGTTATCGAAACACAGAAAGCCATCAGAGAGCTGCATGGAGATGAACAGATTGTGTCCATGGTTATTGGCCCGGCAGGAGAGAACCAGGTTGCCTTCGCCAATGTCATGACGGGGATGAAGAATGCAGGTGGAAGAGGTGGAACGGGAGGAGTGATGGGTTCCAAAAACCTGAAGGCGATTGCATGCAGGGGGACAACCGACCTTGAGGTTCATGATCCAGAGGGGCTCCTTGAATATTTTGCTGAAATCAACAAAAGGGCTTACAGCAGTAGATGGGCAAAAACCCTTGGAAGACTGGGTACACCCCTCCTTTACGATGTCTCCTACACCACCGGGTTTATTGGAACTCTGAACTGGCAGTACAACACTCCCGGAGATTCGGGTAAACCCCTTGAGGCAGAGAATCTCGAGCCTTATTCCCTGAAAATGGTTGCCTGTTTTGGATGTTCTGTCCATTGCAGACACAGAGTTAGAATAGACCGCGGAAAATATGCAGGAATTCTCGGAGAGGGTCCGGAGTATACGATGATGGGTACCTTCGGAACTCTTGTTGGATGCAATGACTGGGAATTTGTTATAAAGGGAAATGATGCAACAAACAGATGGGGGATCGATAATCTGTCTCTCGGAGCAGTTTTATCATGGGCCTTCGAGCTTTACCAGAGAGGGTTCATTACGGAAAAGGATACAGGTGGATTGAAACTTGAATGGGGAGACCAGGATGCAATTCTTGAGCTCTCAAGAATGATAGTGGAAAGGGAGGGAATAGGCGATGTACTTGCCAGAGGGTTCAAGGAGGCTGTAAAACACTTCGGGGATGAGACAGAATACTATGCCATACATGTCAAAGGGCATCCAAACCTCCATACAGATGAGAGGGGTATTCCGAGCTTTTCCCTTGGAATTGCAACATCAACAAGAGGAGCTGACCATCTCAGGAGCAGACCCGCAATCGATCTCTTCCAGCTTCCCGAGGATTTCCTCGAAAGCCTATATGGCTACAGGGTCTCCAATGATTTCACCTCATATGAGGGCAAGGGAATAATGGTGTGGTGGCATGAACTTCTTTACAATGTGGTCGATTCCCTTGGAATATGCAAATTCCAGACGGTATTCAACAGTCCAACTTCGCCCAGATTTGAGGACTATTCAAAGCTGATCAGGCTGGCAACGGGTCTTGAGATTTCTGGAGAGGAGCTTATGCTGATAGGAGAGAGGAACTACACGATTGAGAGGATGTTCAACGTTATGAACGGCATGAGCAGAAAAGATGATTATCCGCCGGAGAGGTATTTCAGGGAGGAGAACAAGAGGGGATTGCCATTCATGAAGGGCAGAAAGCTGGACAGAGAAAAATATGAGAAGATGCTTGATGAGTACTACAGACAGCATGGCTGGGACGAGAACGGAATTCCAACTGATGAGACCCTTCAGAAACTTGGAATCGGTAAACCCGCAAAGAATTTTCCAGAGGTGGAGTAAATGAGCAAGATTCTTCTCGTTACACCCGAGAGATGTACAGGATGCAGAACGTGCGAGATCGTCTGCTCTCTGAAGAATGAAGGGGTTGTCAATCCCGCCAGATCCAGAATTACAGTTATCAAGGACGTATTTGAGGGATATGAGTTCCCACTGGTCTGTATGCAGTGTGAGGATCCAATATGTATGGCGGTGTGTCCTGTAAATGCGATATATGTCAATGAGGAGACGGGAGCTAAAGAGATAGACTACTCCAAATGCATGGGGTGCAGAACCTGCGTCATATCATGTCCTCTTGGAGGAGCTCTTGTTGATCCTGTAACCGGAAGGACACTGAAATGCCATCTGTGTCATGGCGACCCCGCATGTGCAAAATACTGCAAGACAAAAGCACTGGAATGGGTTGATGTATCACTGGCGAACCAGAGAAAAAGACGTGCCTCGGTTGAAAAATACACGGAAGTCGTTAAGAAAGCCGAAAGATTGCGATGAAGGTGAAAATCAGGGTTCTCGGTGATGTTCTCATCAGAGAAAGGATTGGAAGGAACAGCGTAGTTGTTAATATAAAAGATAACTCGACTCTCAGGGATGTCATAGAGTCCTTCATAGAGATGTACCCGGAGATAAAGAACGAGCTTGAAGGGGATCTGGACAGATTTTTTTATCAGTTTTCCATAAATGGAGAGCTCATCAGACCGGACGAAATTGGCAGAAAAAGGGTCAAAAACGGGGATGAAGTGGTGATATTCCCCGCAATAGGCGGGGGATCTTTTTTATCTACGATGAGATTTTGATGTTTTAATCCAATCAGCCTGAAAATCAGCAACAGAGAGGGCGAAAAATCCATCCATAGAGGGAAAAAGGCCATTATTCAGCAGAATTAACCTTATTTATTTCACATTTCAGGCAATTACCAATTTCCTGTCCTTCAGATTGATTTGAAAAATTAAAAAATCGTTTTAAAGATATGCAGACAAAAGTCATGAAGATTGAAGAGATGTGTTATGTCTGT
>WAJW01000145.1 GCA_015523685.1 Archaeoglobaceae archaeon | reverse complement strand
ATCCCTCATACACGTACCTCTGGCATGATCTGGAAGTG
Source organism: Archaeoglobaceae archaeon (assembly GCA_015523685.1). Taxonomy (GTDB): domain Archaea; phylum Halobacteriota; class Archaeoglobi; order Archaeoglobales; family JdFR-42; genus WAJW01. The sequence continues at coordinate 7,055 of WAJW01000145.1, read as the reverse complement.
GATGAGGTTTTGTATCTGAAAAAGATCATCTCCGGGGCAGTAATAGAAAGGGGAAACCTTGTTATTTCCATGGATGGAAAGGTGAAGGAAATCCTGGAAAAACTTCTGGTGCCCCACAGAGTGGTGAACGGGAACATAGTTGTGGAACAATGGAAAGTCCTTGTCAGGTGTGTGGGATATGATGAAGATCTAAATGAAATAAGGGTTCCTGAAGGTGAATTTGAGAGCTCCCTTGAACTCGTGAGACATCTTTCCGGGATTGATGTTAGAGCTAAGGCACCTACAAGAATTGGTGCGAGGATGGGAAGACCGGAAAAATCAAAGAGAAGGGAGATGAGGCCACCTCCACATGTTCTCTTTCCCGTGGGCGAGGCAGGTGGAAAGACAAGATCCGTCCTGGATGCGGTCTCATACAGTGAAGGTCTTAACGGGAAAACGGGTGTGATAGAGGTAGAGCTTCCCGTAAGGAAATGTGAGAGTTGTGGAAAAAGGACATTTCTACCGGGATGTGAATGTGGTGGAAGGGCCAGATTGATTTTTAGATGTGTAAAATGCGGTTTAACCGGAGAGAATGAAAGATGTGAAAGGTGTGGAAGTCAGGCAGTGGCCTACGAGAAAACGCGTTTTGATCTGAGATCATACTACAGAAACGCTCTTGACAGGCTTGGTGAGAGGGAGACATATCAGATACTGAAGGGGGTCAGGGGACTCACGTCAAGGAATAAAATTCCGGAACCGATTGAGAAGGGTATTCTGAGAGCAAAGCATGGTGTGTTTGTTTTTAAGGATGGAACAATCAGATATGATATGACTGATCTTCCACTGACTCACTTTAAACCTGTAGAAATAGGATTGAGTGTTGAAAGGGCAAGAGAACTTGGATATACGGAGGATATCAATGGAGATCCGGTTGAAAAGGAGGATCAGATTGTTGAGCTGAAGCCTCAGGACATTGTGATCTCCAGAGAGGCAGGAGAGTATCTTCTAAGGATTGCAAATTTCATTGACGATCTTCTTGAGAAATTTTACCGTCTGGAAAGATTTTACAATGCCGAAAAGGTCGAGGATCTGATAGGCCACCTCATAATAGGTCTTGCCCCTCACACTTCCGCTGGAGTACTTGGCAGGATCATAGGATTCGGAGATGCGAATGCCTCTTATGCACATCCTTACTTCCACGCAGCCAAGAGAAGAAACTGTGATGGTGATGAGGACTGTGTTATGTTGCTCCTTGATGGACTTCTAAATTTTTCCAGATCCTTTCTGCCTGAAAAAAGAGGAGGTAGGATGGATGCACCTCTTGTTCTCACCACAATACTCGATCCAAAGGAGGTTGACAAAGAGGTTCACAATATGGATGTTGTCTCCAGATATCCTCTTGAATTTTACAGGATGTCCATGAATTACGAGTCTCCCAGAAAAATCGAGGGGTTGATAGAACGTGTTGAGGACAGGCTGGGTTCATGTAAGAGGTATTATGGTCTGAAATTTACCCATGATACGGAGGATATATTCATGGGGCCGAAAGAAAGCAGATACAAGTCCCTTTCCACAATGATAGAAAAGATGAAATCTCAGTTGAAACTGGCCTCAAGAATCCGTGCAGTTGATGAAAAGGATGTGGCCGAGAGAGTCCTCAACACTCATTTTCTTCCCGATCTCGTTGGTAATCTAAGGGCTTTTTCGAGACAGAAGTTCAGATGTGTGAAATGCAATGCAAAGTACAGGAGGATGCCTCTTGCGGGCAGATGCCTGAAATGTGGTGGAAACATCACTCTGACAGTTCACATGGGCACCATAACGAAATATCTTGAGATCTCAAAGGAACTATCAGAGGAGTACTCTTTGAGTGAATACACGAAACAGAGGATATCGCTGATAGATCTTGAGATAAAATCCCTCTTCGAGAGTGATAAATCAAAGCAGATAAAGATCTCTGATTTTGTTTGAAGGCGTTTCAATAATAATCGGAGTTAAAATATGAGTCAGAAGATGATGGCTTGGATGGAAGTTTAAATATAGCCTATTCAATCTGAACTTAAAACCTTTCAATTCACCTCTCCGGGCTTTCTCATCTCCCGGATCTAACTCAGACTATTTCCGGAGTTCTCCCTTATATTCTCACCTCTGTCCGGAAATCCCGGGATATAAAATTCTGCGAGTTCACAACCTCATCGAGTTTCCAGAGTCTTCTTTGCCACTCTCCGCTGCACTCGAGCCATAAACGCTTTGCGTTGTTCATTTCTGAAGAACTCCGTATTCTGATAACAGCCTTAAGCCGTATCCCAACCTAATTTGTCCTTGGCTCTCTCAATTCTCCCGTTATCAGTCATTTGTTTTTCAGATTGTTCCTCTGAATTGAAGCCTCTTTTCTCTGAGATACGAGCATTATATATACGAAATAAACCGGTTATACCATGTTTTCTCATAAAGAGGACGAGTTAACCGTTATAGATTATATTCGGTGATTACAAGCCCAATAAACGGAATAATCGTTGACATCCCCGTGTTTTAAATCTCAAGAGTCTTTACATTTTTAAAGCCGTGTTAAAATACAGTTCAGGACATTGAATTCATGTTGGTTGATTGCTTTTAAGTCTGTATGCCATATTGATCAAAAACATGTGCAGGTACTGATGCAGGTGGTTATGTAGCCTGAATCTCATATACATAACCACCTGCACATCTATCTGCATACTGTAAGCCAATCAGAAAATATTTTATTGTTTTCCATATAATTAGTGGCCATGAAAGATGCAACAATAACGGTAATTGGAGTGATTCTCGGGCTGATCTTTGGAGTGGGAGGTATATCATTCCTCTTTAACATTCTCAGTGAAACTGCAACAGAGCTATCAAAATTGAGCTCAGCAGCATCTCTGATTGTCCTCATTGCTATTGCTGCAATAATTATAATAAAGGTCAGGATATTTTCCTCGTTGATTGTTGGTGCTGTCATAGGAGCCATTCTCAATATGATCCTCGAAGTTAACGGAATACATCTTTTCAGAGATGTTTTTCAGATATTCCTCAGCTCAGGATTGAATCTGTGAAATATGAACAGAAGAGTTGCCATTTTCAGCATTTCTCTACTGCCTCTCATGGTCTCCTCGGGAATGATGTACTCCGTTCTCCCCCTCTATATATCCGATGAACTCGGGGCAAACAGAATCCAGATCGGTCTCCTGTTTACAACTGCTGCAGTAACAGGAACTCTCACCTCCATCTATACGGGCAGGCTTGCAGATAGAATTGGGAGAAAACCTCTCATCCTACTGGCTCAGATCCTGTTTGCCATGGTCATGCTCATTTACTCCTCAATAAATTATTATATCTATGCGTTTCCCGTGCACGTGCTTGAAGGGTTTGCATGGGCCTCGGTTGGCGTTTCCGCTCCGGCCTTCATTGCTGATATAACCGGTAAGAATGAAAGGGGAGAAGCTATGGGGATTTACAATACGGTGTGGAACCTGGGATGGGTGATCGGTCCATTTCTGGGAGGAAGTCTTGCTGAAATTTTTGGATTCAGGTTCATGCTCAGGGTATCCTTTTTAATGATAGTATCCGGTTTGATTCTCAGTTCCATATTTATCGGAGGAGATGCAGATGAGCAGAGCTGAGGAGTTGCTTGAAAGGGCGAGTGAGAGCAAGCTGGTCCTATCAAAATTGCTGAGTGAGGTGGAAAAGGGCTCAGATCTCGGAATCGAGGTTCTCAGATCTGTTTCCTACAGCAGTGGTCATGTTATTGGATTTACCGGACCTCCTGGAGTGGGAAAAAGTACCGTGATAACCCGGGTTGTTCACGAACTCAGAGAGAGGGGTGAAAGGGTGGGAATAATTGCCGTTGACCCATCAAGTCCATTCACGGGGGGATCAATACTCGGTGACAGAATAAGGATGAAAGAGTTAACCTCCAATGAACACATATTCATAAGGAGTCTCAGTTCAGGTTATGGAAGTGTTGGTATAACCGCTGGAAAAATGGCGAGGGTCCTCACCCACATCGGGATGAGGGTGGTTGTTGAATCCGTTGGTGCGGGTCAGATGGACACGGACATCATGCGGGTTGCTGATACACGAACCGTTGTTCTGATGCCCGAACTGGGGGATGACATTCAGATGATAAAAGCCGGGATTCTGGAAATAGGTGATATATATGTTGTTAACAAGTCGGATCTACCGAATGCCGATGTGATGGCCCAGAGACTCGCTCTGAGTTTGAAAAAAAGGGAGGGTTGGGAGCCTCCCGTTGTCATGTGTTCTGCCATAAACGGGGAAGGAATCGAAGAGCTTGTCGATCATATTCTTAAACATGAGGATTTTCTCAGAAAAAGTGGCATTTTTGAGGATAGAAGAAAATCTGCTCTTCTGATGGAGCTGGAAGAAATGACAGTGGAATCATTCAGAGGTCACATAAGGAAATTACTTACGGGTAAAAAGGGAAAAGAGATCATTGAAAAGGTTTTTAATGGAGATATGGATATCAATTCTGCACTGAAAAATCTACAGAATGAGGGTTGAATTCGCCCACCACACCTAATTTGCACAAAGGTTTTATCCATGGAAAGCATCAGGCATGAAAACGGGGCTGGTACTCTGGTGCTGATTGAATTAAAAATTGAGAGGAGGAAATAGATTGTCTCTATCCCTCGTGCTGATAATGGTTTTCATCACCTACTGGATGGTTGTTGAGTATCTCAGGGTCAGAGGAGTTCTCGAGAGATATAATATCTCCTCTCTCGGTCCAATCCTGATGATAAGAACTAAAAAGGGTCTTGGAATTTTTGATAACCTTGCAAGGTACGGGAAAGTATGGAGGTATATCTCTACAGCAGGATCTCCTGTACTTATTGCAGGTATGATCTACATGTTCACCCTCGTTCTCTTCATGGATTACATGATGGTAACTCACCCCACACCCCCCACTCCCGCTCATCAGCCCAGGAACATATTCCTTCTTCCCGGAATCAACCAGTATATACCTCTTGTGTGGGGTATTATCGGTCTGGCGGTTACACTTGCTGTGCATGAGTTCTCCCATGCTGTGATGTGCAGGGTTGAAGGGATTCGTGTTAAATCGGTGGGACTTCTCCTTGCGCTCATACCCATCGGAGGATTTGCTGAACCTGACGAAAAGGAGCTTCTGGGAAAGGAAGGGGAAAGAAAGGCAGACAGAAGACAGCGGATAATGATATTTTCTGCAGGGGTCATAAGCAATTTTATAATTGCCATGGTAGCCTTTGCAGTGTTCATCTGGGCGGTCAGCGGTATACAGGTAACCGGTAACATAATGATAACGGATGTGGAGAAAGACTCTCCTGCCATGTCTCTTGGATTTGAGAAAGGAATGGTTATCTCATCAGTGGGCGGAATTAAAATAAAGGATTTTGATACACTGATGAACCAAATTAAAGATGGTGGTGTTGTTGAGGTTTACAGGGGCGGTTCTTACAGAGAGATAACCATACCCCCAGCACCGCTCACAGGGGTTAAGATAATAGATATTATGAAGGGATATCCGGGGGAGAAGGCAGGACTGGAAACGGGTATGATCATAATCTCGATTGATAATGTGCCCACTCCAGATTTGAAGAGTTTCATAAACTTCATGCACTCCACAAAACCGGGACAGCTGATAGAAATTCACGTCATGAAGGGAAATGAAGAGCGCACAGTTCCCGTTAAGTTGACAACTGCACCTTCAGGTGATTACGGTTTTATCGGTGTAATTGTGCAGAATTATGTGATGGGTCTCACTCTCGCAGAATACCCTGCGGATCAGGTTCTCGAACATCTTGAAAACATTCCGGGCCGGCTGAGAACATTTCAGGGCTGGCTGTGGTTAACTGCCCTTCCATTTATCGAATTCAGGGGTTTTGTTGGAGATATTGCAGATTTTTTCGCTCCATCACGTGATCTTGCCTTTCTCGGTCCTGGAATCATCTGGATTGCCAATGCAAGTTTCTGGATTGCATGGATCAATTTTTACGTTGGACTTTTCAACTGTCTCCCTGCAATCCCCCTTGACGGCGGTAGGGTTCTGCAGGAATACATGGACTACATATTCAAAAAAATGGGAGTCAGGGGTGAAAACCATTCAAAGAGAATTGTCACTTTTCTCGCTTTTCTCGTTTTCTCCTCTTTCATATTTGCCCTCATCGCGCCTTATCTCATTTTCAAAATTTAAGGGAGAAAAAATTTTTATGTGCTGGAATATAAGTAGGGGAAGATGATAATCTCCGTGGTTATCAGATATTCATTTCTAACAACAACGGATCTTGAATGGGTAATCTCTTCGTTGATAAGAAGGCCTCTCAGAAGGGATATTGAGTTATACTTCAGGGAGGCTTCAGCATTTCTTCCCAGAAGGGACTATCTATGTATTGACTCGATATCCGGTGATGGAGAACTCGCGATTGTGATGTCCATTCCTGAGGAAATCCTTGAGATCGCCGGGAGCAATAAAATTGTTGAATCATTCAGAAAAATATTTGGCAGAGATGGGGCTGGAGTGAGAGAGATATCCGAGAATATGAGGAAAAACATAAATTTCATAGGGATCAGGGTCTATGATGGTGAAAAAACAATCGTGAATGTGGAAATAGAGGGTAAAAAACTGGTGGTGAATGGAAAAAGGGTATATCCTGAATCAGAACAGAAAACCCTCGAGGATATAATTTCCGGAGATTGAACTAAATTGCAGGATATCGATAAGAAATATCGCGGTTGAAATCATAAAGATGGGTTGTGAAGATTGCATATCATTTTTTAAGGGAGAATGCCGGAAATGGGCCTGAAGATATGATAGCCTTCTGTCAGATTCCCTGGCTGTCTGAGCCGAAAACATGATGTTGTCAGGCCAGTCCTCAACATGCATATCAAACCCATCCAACTGCTCACGTGTCCCGTCCGCCAGATCGGATTAAGTTTTTCAACTCATTTGAGTTTTTGTCAGCATTTCTCTTGTTCTGTGGCGATCTGGAACCTCTTTCTTCATCTTTTCATGATACCTCCATACAGATTATTACCGGAGTTCTTCTCAATACCCATCACAT
>WAJW01000144.1 GCA_015523685.1 Archaeoglobaceae archaeon | reverse complement strand
GTTTATAACGTCGTTAATATAGACTGGTTTTGTATATTTGAAAGATGCTTTCAACAATACTATAAGACCTGGAAATCTTTCCATCAAAGTTGAAACGAGACTAGAAGTTAAAAGGCCGTGAACCACTCTTTTTCCAAACCTTGTTGTTGAGGCAATTTCTTCATCATGGTGCAATGGATTCCAATCACCAGAAATAAGAGAAAATAGGAATACATCTAAATATGTTATTTTCTTGGAAAATGAAGTTTTAAAGCCAACTTCAAGTTCACCAGTCTCTTTGTCACATGCCTTAAAATCTGCCTCCTTAACATATATTTCCTTTATCAAATCTAAGTAATTTTGATTCCTCTCCTTTATGTCATCCAATATCTGCCCACCTCTTTTCTCTAAATGATCGTTAGTAATAGCTCTCGATCCCTTATATTCATTAAGTTTAGCTTAATATCCCTGTATATTCAATTTTGTTCACTTTTTGCAAATTCCTTTTCCTTCAATTGCCTTCTCTGTATCTTCCCAACTCCATCTTTTGGAAGACTGTCAACAAATTCTATTTTCCTTGGATATTTATATGGTGCAATCTTAGATTTTACAAATTCCTGCAATTCTTTTACTAACTCCCCGGATGGCTTATAGCCTTCACTTAAAACTATAAATGCTTTTACAACCTCTCCTCTTTCTTTATCCGGTGAAGGGACCACTGCACTCTCCACTACAGCTGGATGCATGTTCAGTATTTCCTCAACTTCTGTGGGAGAAATAAATCTGCCACCACTTCTAATCAGGAAGCTCTCCCTACTTTTAAACCACAACCATCCTTCTTGGTCTCTGATATAAATGTCATCTGATAAACTCCATCCTCCCCAATTCATATCCCTCTCCAAATAACGCTTTATGTCTGGATGCTTGTTGTTTAAATAGCATATTCCACTCGGACCGCGTACTAAAATATATCCCTCCTTTTCTGGAGGAAGCTCTTCTCCTTTTTCATCTACAACCTTTATTTCAAATCCTGGAGCTGGCTGACCCACACTAAGTCCAGGAGCAATCTTTCTGCCATTTTTAGCAGAAAGTATAAAGAGATGTCTAAAAGGGGTCATACCTACTGTATTCCAAGGTTCGAATCCAAGTATTTTTGTCCATTCTCTAAATGTAGTTTCGTCAAAGTACTCTCCTGAAATTTCTACCAACCTTAGACTTGTAAGGTCGTATTTTTCGGGATTTGCACGAAGCATCATCCTTAGCATCGTTGGCGATCCTATAAATATCGAGACTCTGAATTTTTCTATAATCTCGAGAGCAAGTTCTGGTGAAAATTTCTTGTCGAACAAAACAGAAGTAATACCTCCATATATGGTTTGAGTGATCTTCTCCCCATTTCCAAACGCATGGCCTAATGGACCTGGGAAAAAGTGAACATCTCCAAGTCTGGTACCTCTATGTTCGGTTAGAACCTTTGCAAAATAAATTTCAGTAGCATGGGGGTGGATGCATCCCTTTGGTCTACCAGTAGTCCCTCCAGTATATAGGATAATATTTGCATCAAGAGGTTTTGTTTTCTCTGGTTCAATTTTACTACTTTCATTTTTAATTAGATCATCATACTGTATGAATTTATCATCATTTATACTGTGATCTCCTGCAACTATAACATTTTCAACTGTTGGAGAATTATCCAAGGCTTTCTGCACCTCTTCGATGCCATCTGATTGTGCAATTACAAATCTACACTCTGTGTCATTAAAAATATATTCCAATTCTCTCGATCTCTCAAGGGGTACAGTCGGAACCGCTACTCCCCCAACCATCCATACAGCCAATTGTGCAATAATTCCCTCGATTCGCTCTCCAAATCTAATTACAACTCTGTCTCCTGATTCAATACCCAATCCTTTTAATCCATTTGCCAATTTGCCTGTATTCTTGATAATTTCTCTATATTTTATAGGGCCTTTGTCCGTGTAATATGCAATTTTGCTCTCTAATCCTCGCTTTTTGATTCCATCTATGAGAATTTCAGCGCAGTTTAGATGTTCTCTGTTCCAAACAATTCTTGAAAAATCTTCCGGGTATATTAAATCAGGGAAGTACTTTTTAGGTGGTAGTAACCTTTCTGGTAAATTACTAAATATCTTGTCATTTTTGTCTTCACTTTTGGCCATAATAATCCCCTTTTTATTGTTTCAATTTATCAAGTTCTTCTCGCATCCTTAGTTGTGCTTCGTAGTAATCTTCAGGCCATCTTCTAGTATTCCCATACAAATCTTTTTCAATTGGTTCTTCGGGAACATCTGCCCACTCTTTGGGTCTATAAAGTATGTGGTGGTTTTCACATTCGTAAACCCACCACTCAACTATCTCTCCAACTCTACCTCCTTCTGGAGGGTTTGCCATCATAGGCCCCACATCTGGAAACATGGTATACGCTCTTTTCTTCCTGACTATCTTTGCACCACATTGCTTCTCTTCATACAATCTGTTTTTCCACCAAACAGGACAAATAGGCTCACCTTTTTCATTTTTTGGAGCTGTTCTTACCATACTACCACCTCTATCTCTCTACTTCAAACTTTAATCCAAATTTTTCGAACGTATCTCTAAGCTTATTTTCTATGTAATCTTTTGGAGTATAATATTCACATAAAACAACCTCAACATCTTCCACATACCGTTTTGTACATGTTATCTTTTCTGTTCTACCTCCATATGCCTCATCAAGCTTTTCCACATTGAAATAAATGCAATCTTCACACTTAAAAGCTGGAGAAAAATTCTTACAACTCATTGAAAAAGGATCTGTAATATCTATCTTTGTTCGTCCACCTGATGTCCTATACACTCTGGCGCATCCAACTTCGCCATCAAGATACTCGCAGTAAGCACATGCGATTGTTTCGTTAGATAACTCTTGAACTGGGTTTTTCTCCCCCAGTTTTATCATAATAATGACCTCATCACTCTGCCATCCACTCTGGATGCTCCTCTCTGGCTTTCTGGATTATCTTAGTGGCTTCTTCCAGTGGTAACACTGCGGTTTCTGGTAGTGGATAAGGGTCTCCCGGCATAATTCTTGCTTCCTGACCATATACGTATTTGGACTGTCTATATGTGTCTGGCCACTTGTATCTGTCCATACCATATCTTATACTCATATGAGCACTTTCTTCTGGTGTAGGTGGTACAATTTCTCTCCCACAGTATTGGTAAATTGTCTCCAAAGGAGTTTGACTGTGTGTTGAAACCCAGTCACTTCCACAAACTAATCCGTTAAATCTGTATGTAAATATGTCACATGGGTTCTGGAGCAAAAGGTCCATCCCTGCCGGTCTTGGAACGTAATCTTCATTATAAGCTTCAAATGGCCATCCAATCTTGTCTAAATTCATACCATGCCAAAGCTGAGCAGTACTTTCTACCATACCTCTCATTATCCATCCTTGGTCTACGGAGGTAGCTTGATGATATGGAAAGTTATGAAATGACGACTTTGCATATTCAGGGCTCTTCTCATTTCTCAGATCCATCTGAATATCTCTGACCAGCATTGCCCCTTCATGTACTGGTCTCGAACAACAAATAGTTCTAATAGGCTCACCTACTTTTGGATGTCTCCTCTCTAAAAGCTCAGGGTCAATCTCATAATTTGACGTCCATCCATATGTTTGCAGACCTTGCTCGTAATGGTAGTCAAAGAAATAATGTATTTCCAATGTATAGTCATCATGCAAAGCAAAGCAGACATCCACTGAAGGCCCAAAAAGCATGACAGTTGCTGATGGATTAAGATTGGTTTTGGCCACAAATGCAGGTGGATATGTAAGGAATGGTGTTACCTTCTCGGGATCTTTTAACTTACCCTCTTTGAAATATCTAAAAACATTTACACATTCAGCAATACCAGAAACTAAAACTTCGAGCTCTTCTTGGACAGTTCTAAAGAAAATGGCCTGAGTAAGCTTTGTTGGTTCGTCCTTATCATTGGGACGACCTAAAACAAACGCACTGTACCAATGCTTATTATATGGCCATACACTCGTAGGATCATATATTGGCCTTTCAATTTTTGACATATGTTTACACCCCTCAGTTTAATTTTTACATTGTGGATTTAATACCACCTATATAAAAAAATTTTGGTTCATCATTTAAAATATAAACAAATATAGATTATCATATATTATAATCGACTATGACAAAATATAAATAACACTATTTAGCTTTGTGATCTAAAACAAAGACAACCACACAAAAAGGAGTGTGTTATTCGGATGAGAAAAGAATATAAAGTAAGTGTGTATAATGACGAGGGTAAAGAGATAGCAGAAAACGTGCCCATAAAAGCGTTTCACCCATTAAGGAATCCATACATGAGAGAGATAGCATGGACATTAAAAAGAACTGCAATAGTCAATTTACATAAAATTGAAACTATGTTAAGCGAAGGTAAAGCAGGATGGACTACTGGAACAGGCCAGAATGAAGTGCAAATGCCTTGGTATGGTTTTGATGTGGATCTAATTGGACATGCTGAGTATATAGCTGATGAGCTGAAAAAAATGATACAAGTGGAGAAAGATGATGATACCGAGATAAAAGTTATCGAAAATGGTCAGATATTAATAGTCAAAGTACCAAAAGCTCGACTGATATATGCTGGAGATTATTCCCCAACTTTCACCTCAACAGCTGTTGCATTAGGCCAAATAATCGCTAGATTGGCAAATTTAACACCTCTTGAAGAACCATATAAGCTTGGTCTTTTAAAAAATGTTCTATGGGGCAGATATCCCCAGTCAGTTACACCTCAGAAAGGTAATCCGATTAGTTTGATTATAAAGTATCCCTCAGCACTTGAAGGATTGGGCACAAGTTTAAAAAGTACGATCATAAACCATATCGTCGCATTAGTCGATAAAAGAACACTATGGGGAGCTGCATTGGCGACAATTTTAGAACAGCTTTCTCAGGCTGAAATGGGTAATAATATAGGGTGGTATGAGAACTATAATCTACTGGGATCGGTATACCAAGGTTTCAACGCCAATAATATGGTTTTAGATCTTATTAAAGAAAACAAGAGCGGGTCAGTATACAGTGTATTGGTAAGTACCTTGGAAAGAGCAATTGAGGATAAAATTATTGAAGTTAAAAGTAATAGGTATCCCGATGTTCAGCCTTCCGGATATAAATTATATTCCCCAAAGGATTTCTTATTGTGGAATGCTTATGCATTAGCTGGGATGATGGCAGCTGTTATTGTAAATGTTGGAGCATCAAGAGCTTTACAATCTGCTGGAGCGGTATTATCTTATTTTAGTGATATACTGGCTTTTGAAGCAGGAGGCTTACCTGATGGTGATTGTGGGAGAGTTATGGGCACAGCATTAGGATATACGTTTTACACTCATGGCGTTTTTGGGGGTGCTGGTCCTGGTATGTTCTCTCTGGATCATGTTCTAACTAGGCATACATCTGGTTTTTTCAACCCCTGTATCGTTGCAGCAGCTTGTCTTGATGCAGGAACCCAAACCTTTACTCCGGAAGTCTCTTCAGGCATATATTTCACTATAAGAAAACATTTACCAGAGTTTGACAGGCCAATTGAAAAGGTGGCTGAAGCTGCAGAAGAGATTAAAAATGAGGTGTGAGGTGAATAGTATGGCAGAATTAAAAAGAAGGAGACGAGGAAGAAAAATAAAGAAATATAAACCACAGTTATATCCAGGACCTGATGAAGTCTCTGAACGAAGGAGATTCGCGATGGATGCTTCCAGACGTCTTAAAAGATTTAGGAGTATTCCCGATGATAATCTTGTGATGCTCCTTGGTCATAGACATCCTGGAGAGTTATATCTCAGTATTCATCCACCTTTAGATGAGTTAGTAGAAAAATATGATCCAGTCAAGAACATAGTTGAACCGACTCCAGGAGCAAGAGCGGGAGATAGAATTAGGTTTATATTATTCACAGATTCTGTGTATTATCCCCCAATGGCTCCATGGCTAAGGGCTCGAGCATATTTGAACAGGTATAGAGGTATAGATACCGTAGTATATTCATCGAGACAGCTTTTGGAGATGAGAGAGAGGGATTTAGAAGCAGTTTCTAAAGAATTAATCGAAACTAACCTGTTCGATCCAGGTAGAGTTGCAATTAGAGGTCTTACAACACATGGACATTCGTTAAGGTTAGATGAAGATGGACTTATGTTCGATGCAAGGAGAAGATACAAATTTGACAAGGAGATAGGGGAAGTAGTTTACATAAAAAACGCACAAGCTGAAATTCTGGATATGCCCATACCAGTAGGAAGACCCATGTCTGAAAGAGAAGCTAGGGGGCAGGATGTAACTTACAGATGGGATGTAGCACCGTATAAAAGCAGAACTGAGATTATGTCCGTTATTGCAAGATATGGAACCGCTCGAATAATTGGGGGATATAATCCAGAACTTTTGGATGAAATTGATCCTCTTTATGGTGTACGCTACGATGAAATTGATAAAATAAAAAATAATTCAGAGAAATATAAGAATGGAGGTGGTGAGTAAATGGCTGAGGATGTAAATGTAAATAAAGATGACAGAAAAAAGTTTTTTCATTGGAGAAGTACGAAAATTCCACTTGCAACAGAACTTTCCTATAGATACGACCCTATGGAAATGAAAGAAAAGTTCTTACCCACTGAAAAGCAAAGAGAGTTATACAACTCTCTCAATAAAGTGTTTAGTGATGATCCCATGGACAAAATGAATAAGAAAGTCTATAAATATGGAGGGGCAGTTGGACAATCTAGAGCCAAGCAGGAATTTGTAGAGTGGGGTAAAAAATTAGCTAAAGAAAGAGGTATACCAAGTTACAATAGGGAAGTGGGAATCCCTTTAGGACAGAGATATTATGAACCTCAGCTCATTTCTGGAACAGATATCATAGTAGACTTCGATGATCTAAATCTTTATAACAATCCTGCAATGCAACAGATGATAGATGATGTTAAAAGAACTGTGATAATAGGGTTGGATATACCTCATAGGGTTCTCCAGTTGAGAGTTGGAAAAGAAATCACTCCGGAATCCATGAACCTGTATATGGAGACTCTTCAACATACATTGGGGGGCGGAGCAGTGGTTCAAGAGCATATGGCTGAAGTGCATCCTGGATTAACATACGATGCCTATGCTAAAATACTTACAGGTGATGATGAATTGAAAGAACAATTTGACAAACGATGGGTACTTGATGTTGATAAAGAATTCCATCCTGAGAGGGCAGAAAAACTTAAAAAGGGTATTGGTGAGAGTTTATATGTAGTAACTAGAAACCCAACATTAAGGGTAAGAATGGCTGACGGTGGTGCTATAAAAAGGGGATCTGCTATAGCATCCACTATGGCGTTTGTTGCATCTTATAGATTGACTGGAGAAGCTGTGATCTCAGATTTTGCATATGCAGCCAAACATGCTCAACAGATAGCTATGGGAGAGATAATGTGGCAATCTAGATCCAGAGCGGAAAACGAGCCTGGAGGTATACCCTATGGATACTGGGCAGATATCTGCACTGCTGAATCTTATTTAGAACCTAAACCATTTTTCTCAGCAGTAGTAGAAGATTTGGATGAGGGAAAACGACAGTTAGATGCAGCTCTCGAAGCTGGAACAATAGCTGCAGTAGCTTTAGAAAATTACTGGCTCGGAGTTTACATGTCTGGTGGGATAAGTTTCACATCTGCCTCTGCTGTAGTTATGGCTGGAAACATACTGGATGATTTTGTTTATCGATTTGCTGAATTACTTCATACGTATTTCAAAGGGCATGAAAGGTTTCCTTCAAAATGGATGACAGGAAGGGCAATTACAGAGACGGCGGTTCAATATATGATGGAGGTATACGAGAAATACCCTGCACTATTTGAATACCACTGGGGAGGAGGTCTTCGGATGGCCGTTATGGGCATAATAGGACCAGCATTATTATCTATGACTACTGGTGATGCCATGCTGGGGAATATGTTGGTTAATTACGCGATTGGCTTGATTGCAAAAGAAGGGTGGGTAAGAACAGGGTTTTCTGGTCAAGAGGTCCAAGATCATATTGGGATGCCATATAGTTGTTCTTTGAGGGCTGAGGAAGGAGGATTAATAGAACTAAGAGGTATGAATACACCATATATCTCATACACAGCTACACACTCAGCAGCTGCTGTTGCACAATGTTATGCAGGTATGATGGGTAGGGGATCGGCTTGGTGCACAAGTCCACTTGTAAAAGCTGCATTCGCAGATCCACACCTCATCTTTAATTTCAGAGAACCACGGAAAGAGATTGCCAGAGGTGCATTAAGGGAATTTGAACCTGCCGGGGAGAGAGATATAGTGAGGCCAGGAAGGAGGTAGAATGGATGAGTAAAGAAGAGTTAGGCGTCATTAGACCAAAAAAAGAGGAAGAACACATAAAACCTAAGCCTCCTCTTCCGGAAGATTGGTATAAAAATGTCGATTGGATTAACTTAAAAGATAAGGAGCCGGATTTATATACTCTACTTTTTGATTTTTTAATAAATAAAATGGCACCATGCCCAGCATGTGTAATGACAACTGCTAATTTTCCCCCTAGGTCAATATTAATAGAGACTCGACATCCAATAAGAGGAGTGGAATATGCAAGAATGAGGATCTCTCCAGGGTCCGTTGTTAATGGTGCACCAGATCCAGGGTCAATGATAGAAGTGGATACTGTGCTGAGGATTGATTATTACGATCTTGTAAGGATATTGTTAGGTGAGATTGATACCATAGACCCTATCGCAGATGGAAGTGCTACATATATAGGTAATATGACTGCATTGCTTGACCTTAAAGATGCTATTGATCTGGCAATAAAGGGTGATCTCAGCGCAAAGGTTCCTCGACCCCTCATGTGGCCTGATGGGCATCCATGATGCCCCTCGATTTATTTTGTTGACCAAGCATGAAACTTCTGCTAAATAATGAAATGGTATCTTTAAGGAAAAAAATGAATATTAGGGAATTTCTTTTAAACAGAAATTACGATCCGGCAATATTAGATGATCTGCTAGTTGCCAGAAAAAAGAGGAAAATGGAGAATGCATATAATCTTGTTACATCGAAAGGTATAATGAGAATTCATTCAAAAATCCCACTAGAAGAAGCACTTTCTACACCTCTTTCACTTGATGTAAAGTCGGTTCGTGGACTTTATTTTGGTCCAGTTGAAAAAAAGATACCAGTAAATCCGAAAAATAAAGTCAAAGTGAAAAAAGGGGACATTTTTTTTCTTCTTGAAAAGATTTCGTATTTCTCAGTGGCACTGGAGGAACATGTAGCTCATAACGCATTGAAAATTGGCAAAATTGCAACTGGCACAAACATTTTAGATGTTATAACCGAAAAAGATGCTATTCTCGAGATAACCCGTGTTGTAGATCATGATGTAGAACGGGTGGATCTTAATGAGGAAGTCGGTGCAGGAGATGAGATATATACTGAACTAAAAGTTATACTGGATAGTTCTCCAGCATCGTCTGAGGTAATGTATGGATATATAAGATCCACTGGTGGTTTTTTTTCGGTTGATGAGGCGACAAACGGCTATATCATGGCGAATTCATCAGATGGGCGTAATATTCCAGCCGAGACGTCTGATGTTTTCAGGAATGAAGGAGAAATTTTTGTGAGAAATGATGGTGAAAGAAAAGGATCAATATACATT
>WAJW01000143.1 GCA_015523685.1 Archaeoglobaceae archaeon | reverse complement strand
GCATACAGCAATGCTGTACAGGGATGTAACAACTGTCATGCTGCAACCGGTCATCCGTACATAAAGTACGTACTGCCGCAGACTCCACCTGACATGCCGGAAATCAAGCCATAAATCCTTTTCTTTATTTTTTTGAGTTATTCGGAAATTTTTCCGAGAATTTCTCCCAGCCTCACAACATTTCCTATGACAATTATGGCGGGTGGCTTCACGTCATTTCTCCTCGCAATTTCCACTATATTCCCGAGGTTTCCTGAAACGATCCTCTGATCAGGTGTGGCTCCATTCTCTATTATTGCAACGGGGGTTTCGGGGTCCATTCCACCATCCAGCAACCTTTCAACATTGGTTTTCAGATTCTTAACCCCCATGAGAATCACAATGGTGCCACCAAGTTCGGAAAGAGCTTTCCAGTTTATGGAACTCTCACCCTTTCCCTCTGCCTCATGACCCGTTACAAATGTGACACATGAAGCCAGGTCTCTGTGCGTAACCGGTATCCCGGCAAGAGCAGGAACAGCAAGGGCTGAGGTTATACCCGGGACGACCTCAACATCGATCCCCTCATTGATAAGAGCTTGTGCCTCTTCTCCTCCCCTTCCGAACAGGTACGGGTCGCCTCCTTTGAGCCTTACGACCTTCCTTCCCTGCCTGGCGTATTCCACGAGAAGTCTGTTTATTTCATCCTGCGATAAAGTGTGATGTCCACCTCTCTTCCCCACGTAAATCAGCTCTGCATCCATGCCTTCAAGCTCTCTTTTTATCCTGTCCCCCACCAGGTTGTCATAGAGTATAACATCAGCCTCCCTTAGAATCCTTTCAGCTTTTCTGGTCATAAGTTCCGGATCACCGGGGCCTGCACCCACAAGATACACCTTACCCCTCGAAGGCCCTTTCAATCAGATCTCCACCTCCTCTATCCCTCAGTTCTATTCCGATCTTTCTTGCTCTGGCTTCGTAATTCTCTTTCTCAAATTCCCTTTCCACCCTTACACTGATTTCTCCATCAGGTGAGAGTATCTCCGCGATAACATGAATTCTCTTCCCTTTCACTCTTGCAAGCACTCCAACGGGAACCGTACAGCCTGCTCCAACTTCATCAATTATCGCTCTCTCTGTCATCCCCTCGATGTATGTTCTTTCGTCATTCATCCATCTGAATGCCTCTGCATTTTCTCTTGAGGCAACAACCGCAATTATACCCTGATTCGCAGATGGAACAAACTTCTCGGGATCGAGAACCTTATAGGCAGTATCAAGTCCGAGACGCTTCAACCCGGCCTCCGCAAGTACAATTGCATCGTATTCTCCCCGATGAAGTTTTTTCAATCTCGTGTCCACGTTTCCCCTGATATTTTTAATCCTGAGATCTCTTCTGTATCGTTTTATCTGGGCTGACCTTCTCATGCTTGAAGTTCCTATCACTGCATTTTTTTTGAGAGAGTCAATATCTCCATCATTGGAGATCAGAACATCACAGGGACTTTCTCTGGGCAAAACGGCAGTTATTGCAGTTCCTTCTGATCTGGTGGGGATGTCCTTCATGCTGTGGACCGCAATATCCACCTCACCCTTTAAAACCCTCTGATCAATCTCTCTCACAAACGCTCCAACACCTCTGAATTCGTTAAGGGGTCTGCTGGCGAAAAGATCTCCACTCGTTTTTATTACCTTTATGTCGACTTCATATCCTTCTTTTTCAAGGATATCTCTCACAATACCTGTCTGAATGAGGGCCAGTTTGCTACCCCGGGTACCGATCACAACTCTTTCAGACATTCGTCAAACGCCTCAACTGTTCTATCAACGTCATTTTCAGAATGGGCATAGCTTATGAAACAGGTCTCGAACTGAGATGGAGGAATAAAGACGCCTCTTTCAAGGAGTTTCCAGTGAAGGTGGATGAACTTTTCCCTGTAACATTTTAAGGCCTGAGAATAATTTTCGGGCCTGTCCCCAAGAAACACACAGAACATTGATTTGAGGGAGGCAACACTGTAATCCCTCCCTGTATCTTCCATCACGTCCTTAAGGCCCCTCTCCATCATACTCCCGAGGTTCTCAAGTTTTTCATAGACATCCCCTCTTTCGAGAATTTCAAGTGTTGCCAGTCCCGCACTCAGAACAAAAGGGTTTCCGTTGAAGGTTCCTGCCTGATAAACATTTCCCGCTGGAGAGATATTCTCCATGATATCCCTTCTCCCTCCAACAATTCCAAATGGAAACCCTCCTCCCGCTATCTTTCCCAGGGTTGTTATATCGGGTTCAACTCCATAGTGAAGCTGTGCTCCTCCTATGGAAACTCTGAATCCGGTGATGACCTCATCAAATATGAGAAGAACATCGTTCTCCTTGGTAATTTTTCTGACTTCAGAGAGATAGCCATCCTCCGGCAGGATCAATCCCGAATTGCCCATTACCGGCTCCATTATGAGACAGGCAATGTCTTCCCTGTTCCTCTCAATCACATCCGTGAGGGTCTGTATGTCGTTGAAGGGCACCTGGAGGGTGTTCCTCACAAAATCAGGAGGAATTCCCCGTGAATCTGGCATTCCATGAGTCGTTGCTCCCGATCCAGCCTTAACAAGAACCGCATCGTGAGCCCCGTGGAACCCACCTTCAATCTTTATTATCTTATCCCTGCCTGTGAAACCCCTTGCCACCCTTAAAGCAGACATCGTTGCTTCTGATCCAGAATTCACAAACCGCACCATATCAATCGAAGGATAATGTTTAACGATTTTTTCAGCCATTTCGAGCTCGAGAGGAGTTGGAGTGCCGTAAAGCCACCCTTTCCGAAGTTGCCTGATCGCCACTTCCATGACCTCACGGTTCGTATGGCCGAGAATCAGAGGGCCGTAACCCATGCAGTAGTCTATGTACTCATTTCCGTCCACATCAAATATC
>WAJW01000142.1 GCA_015523685.1 Archaeoglobaceae archaeon | reverse complement strand
TTGCAGGGAAAGTTTCGATAAAAAAGGATAAGAGCATCTACGTTATACCCAGCACGAATCCACTGCCTCTCCTCAACAGGGGAGATGTTGTTGTGGGAAGAGTTATAGACCTGAAGAACTCCATAGCGGTTGTTGAGCTGTCGAGGAAAAAAGGTCTCGAGGACAGAGAACTTGCAAATACAGGACTTGCAGCATTGCATGTGTCCAACATAAAGAAGGAGTACGTTCAACAGCTTGAGGATGAGGTCGGCTACTTTGATATAATCAGGGCCAGGATTCTTGATGAAAAATCCCTTCAGCTGAGCATTGTTGATCAGGAACTCGGGGTTATTCAGGCATACTGCAAGAAGTGCAGGGTTGTGTTGAGGAAAAAGGGTAACAGACTTGTATGTCCGGTATGTGGAGGAATTGAGAAGAGAAAGTTATCCCCGGATTACGGAAAGGGAGAAATTTGAGGAGGGATTGCCATGGAAGTTAAGATTCTCAGTCTGGAAAAAGAGAAACTTAAGCTGGAGATAAGAGGTGAGGACCATACGATTTTAAATCATCTGGTGAATAAACTGCTTGAAGATGAAACGGTTGAGATTGCAAAATACAACAAACCTCATCCCCTCACTTCTGAACCCGTGCTGGATATTGTGGCAAAAGACCCCCTTAAATCCCTTACTGAGACATGCAGAAGAGCTTCTGATGAGATCGAATCCTTGCTGGAGCAGGTGGAAAAACAGTTATCGGGTTAGATCTCTATTCATATTCGATGAAAAAGTTTATCAGAACTGCGGGATTTGATGACAGTTTTGATGTGAAAAGAGGGGTTCTGGCGGGGTGTGTGTGCAGGGGGACATACCCTGAAGTTTTCATGATGTCAGAAATATCGGTTGATGGAATGGATTCAACTGAAAGGATCATTGATCTGCTCTCCAGAACTCCGGTGTCATCACAGCTTCGTGCGATCTATCTTGATGGAATAACAATGGCCGGTTTCAATATTATAGATATTGAAAAACTGCATGATGAGTCTGGAGTTCCGGTGATCGTTTTAATGAAGAGAAAACCGGACATGAATGGAATTGAAAGGGCTTTAAAAAATGTGAGCGAACGGGACAGAAGGATCGAGATTATGAGAAAGGCCGGGGATGTGGTCTACGCTGGAGATGGAATGTATTTACAGCTCAAGGGGGTGGACATGGAATCTGCCAGAAAGCTCATCTCGATAACATCCTTTGAAGGCCTGACACCGGAACCTCTGAGACTTGCCCACATGCTGGCATCATCCGCCATCCATGGCATATCCAGAAAAAGGTAATATTTTTTACAAAATTTAAAATACTCATGAATCAATATTTCATCAGGTGATAACATGGCAGGTCTGGATGATGAAAAGATAGAATTTATAAAGAGACATTCAGCATTTGTCGCAACCGCATCGGAGGATGGCACCCCGAATGTCGTCACAAAGGGCTCGATTCAGGTTCTGGATAATGAGCACCTCGTTTATGCGGATCTTTTTCCGGGAAAAACAACGGAGAACCTGAAAAAAAATCCCCGGATCGCGGTTGCATTCGTTGATTCAAAGGGTTTTAAGGGTATACAGATCAAGGGAACAGCTGAACTCATTGACTCGGGAGATCTTTATGAAAGGATGGTCGAGTTTATAGAAAAACTTCCGATGAATCTCCCAAAACCCAGATATGCGGTTAAAATTCATATAGACGAGATATATGATCTCACGCCCGGGGAGAATGCGGGTAAAAGGGTGAGCTGATTGTGGTAAAGTTTGAAAGACCCGTTCTTCAGGTGGCACTGGACCTTGTCGAGCTTGATAGGGCAATACAGATTGCAAGAGAAGCTGTGGAAGGTGGAGTTGACTGGATAGAGGCAGGGACTCCTCTCATAAAAAGTGAAGGAATGGATGTACTGAGGAGGTTGAGGGAAGAATTCCCGGATAGAAAGATCCTCGCGGACATGAAAACCATTGATACCGGCGCCCTTGAGGTTGAGATGGCCGGGAAATCAGGGGCGAGCATAGTTATGATTCTTGCCCTTTCGGATGACTCAACTCTAAGGGAGGCCATAAGGGCTGGGAGAAAATACGGTGTTGAACTCATGGCAGATCTTATAAACACTCCTGATCCTCTCAGCAGAGCAAAGGAACTGGAGGAGATGGGAATGGACTACATCAATGTGCATGTGGGGATAGATCAGCAGATGGTGGGAAAGGAAACCTCTGAGTTACTCAAGAAGATTGTGGACGAGGTCAGCATCCCCCTAGCGGTTGCAGGTGGTCTCGATGCATCCACTGCGGCGGAATGTGTTTCCCTCGGGGCCGACATCGTGATTGTGGGTAGCAATATAGTTAAATCGGCCGATGTGAAAAAATCGGCCCTGGCTGTTAGAAGGGCGATTGATGAGGCATCGAAAAGAGGAGAGATCAGAAGGGAAAGAAGAGATGTTGAAAAGGAGATCAGAGAGATTCTGATGAAGGTTTCAACACCGAACATCTCAGATGCCATGCACAGACAGCCTCCCATGGATGGTATCAAACCCATGATGAGGGGTATTAAAATGGTGGGAAGGGCAGTTACGGTTCAGAGTTTCGAAGGTGACTGGGCCAAACCCGTTGAAGCGATAGATGTTGCCGGAGAAGGGGATGTCATAGTGATATACTGTCCGGGCAAGGTTGCCCCCTGGGGTGCTCTCGCTTCCAGAAGCTGTAAAAACAAGGGAATAGCAGGGGTTGTCATTGACGGGCCTGTAAGGGATATAGAGGAGATTGAAGAAATAGAATTTCCTGTTTTTGCAAGGGAAATTGTGCCCAATGCTGGAGAACCTAAGGGATTCGGAGAGATAAATTCAAGGATCGTGTGTGGAGGGCTTGAAGTCAGGCCGGGTGACTGGATCGTTGGAGATGATAATGGAGTCATGGTTATTCCAAAGGAAAGGGCCTACGAAATTGCCAGGAGATCTCTGGAGGTTAAAAAGCATGAGGAGAGGGTGAGAGAGGAGATAAAAAGAGGAAAAACACTTGCAGAGATAACCGAACTCTACAAATGGGAGAAAAAATAGACTGACTGCAAATCGATTGAAAAAATTTAATTGGTAATGCCAGATGATTTTCATCCCATCCCTTTTCAGACAAAGCAATTAATGCAACCCGGAGGTGTCTCTGAAATTATGGAGCTCTCGATAGCTATTCCTTCATCATTTCTGGAGGATTCAGCAGATTGGAAAATAAAAACCTACAAGGTAGGCCTGATAGGAAGGGCTCTTGCGGTATTCAGGGTGAGTAAAGTTTATATATATCTGGATACGGAAGTGGAGGAAAGCCATCTCATATCCGGGATACTGGAGTACATGGAAATGCCCCAGTATCTCAGGAAGAGGCTGATACCGATAAAAGAAAGTTTAAAATATGTAGGGGTACTTCCCCCCCTGAGAACCCCTCACCATCCCGTAAAAAAGAGGATACGGGATTTGAGGGTTGGCGAAATCCGTGAAGGATACGCAAAGGTAGGTCCTGACGGACGCGTGAGGGTTGATATCGGTGTGGAAAGCCCCGCCCTCCTGAAAGGTGAGACCGGGGAGGGACGTGTAACCGTCAGGGTCTGTTCGAAGACCCCGCTGGAAGTGGAGCCGGCGGAACCCCCGCGATACTGGGGATACAAAGTGGAAAGGGTCAGCATCTCGGATCTGGAGAAGAAAAACCTGATAATCTCATCCAGAAAGTGTCCCGTGGTGGATCTGAGGGAACTGAGTGAGTATTTGAGGGGAAAAGATGAGGTCTGTATCGTGTTCGGCTCTCCAAAAAGGGGTGTCTTCGAAATTGCAAAAAAAGCGGGTGTGGAGCTGAGAGGAATATGCGGAAATTTTATTCCGGAACAGGGAACGGAGACCGTGAGGACAGAAGAGGCGGTTTATTCCGCTCTGTCAATAATCAATTTAGTAAGGTGGTAGAATGAAAACACACAGACCCAGAAGAGGCTCTCTGGCTTTCAGTCCAAGGAAAAGAGCAAAATCTGAAGTTCCCAGAATAAGAAGCTGGCCTGATTACTCCGGTGAACCGAGGCTTCAGGGATTTGCCGGCTACAAGGCAGGGATGACTCACTGCATAATTGTTGACGACAGGCCCAACAGTCCCACACAGGGAATGGAGATTTCTGTACCTGTAACTGTGATAGAAACCCCACCTGTCAGGGTGGCCGGAATACGGGTTTATGAAAGGTCTGTTTATGGGTTGAAAATCGCTTATGAGAGATGGAGTGATAACCTCAATCCTGAAATCGAGAGGAGAACCGGGTGTAAGATATCAGGATTAAAACCGTCATCTGATCCTGAAAAGGACCTTGAAGAGCTCAGGGGAAGAGAAGACATCGCACAGGTCAGGGCAATAATCCATACACAACCCTACCTCATAACAGGCGTTCCAAAGAAAACTCCTGAGATAATGGAGGTAAAGATAGGTGGTGACATTTCATCTGTTCTTGATTATGCATTTGAAACTCTGGGGAAAGAAATCAGAATAGGAGATGTATTTGAAGAAGGAAAGCTTGTGGATGTTGTATCTGTTACGAAGGGCAAGGGATTTCAGGGACCGGTGAAGAGGTGGGGTGTGATAACCCTCGATGCAAAGCATGCAAGATCGAGCAAGCACAGAAGGATCGGAAATCTTGGCCCCTGGAATCCACACAGGGTCAGGTGGACGGTTCCACAGGCAGGACAGATGGGATACCACCAGAGAACTGAGTACAATAAAAGGATAATTTCTATCGGGGAGAATGGAAGTGAAATAACCCCCAAAGGTGGATTTCTGCACTATGGCGTTGTAAGGAGTGATTACTGCCTCATTCACGGCTCCATACCGGGGCCGGTTAAACGGTTGATACGGTTGAGGGACCCGATGAGACCCACCAGAAAGTTCGAAGGAAAACCAAACATGGTTTATATGAGCACAGCATCGAAACAGGGTGTGTGAAATGGCGAAGGTTTATGATCTTGACGGAAAGGTTGCAAAAGAGATAAAAGAACCGCCTGTATTCAGATTTGAATACAGACCGGACCTGATAAAAAAAGCAGTCCTTGCACTTCAGTCCCACAGAAGACAGCCGTATGGAGTCAGCAGGCTTGCTGGAATGGACTCTTCCGCAGAGAACTGGGGTCCGGGATATGGAGTTGCAAGAGTTCCCCGTATAAAAACGGGAAGGAGAGCGGCTATAGTTCCTCAGGCTGTTGGAGGGAGAAGGGCACATCCACCAAAAGTTGAGAAGAAGTATTATGAGAAGATAAACAGGAAGGAAAAGAGGATGGCCCTCTATTCAGCCATATCAGCTACTGCGAACAGGGATATTGTTTTGAAGAGAGGTCATGTGTTTGACGGAGACCTTCCGAAGATTGTGGTTGATGAATTTCAGGAAATGAAGAAAACAAAGGATGTTGTTGAAGTTCTTAAAGCTCTGGGCATCTATGGTGATGTTGAAAGGGCTGAAAAAGGCAGGAAAATAAGAGCGGGAAAAGGCAAGATGCGAGGCAGAAGGTACAAAGGTAAAAAAAGTCTCCTCATTGTTGTTGGAGAAGAGAGGGGTATTTTGAAGGGAGCAAGGAATCTCCCCGGTGTAGATGTGACCAAGGTTAAGGACCTCAATGTGGAACTTCTGGCACCGGGGACACATCCCGGAAGGCTCACTCTCTGGACGGAATCGGCCGTCTCGTACCTGGAGGGTTTGAAATGATCATAAAGAGCTTTCTTGTAACCGAAAAAAGTACCTCGGATCTGGCAAGGAATACCCTTCAGGCCATAGTGGACATGAATGCAACCAAAAAGGACATCCGGGAAGAAATGGAGAGGCGGTTTAACGTGAGGGTAGTAAAGGTCAGAACTGCTATCACCCCGCGGGGTGAAAAGAAGGCGTACATAAGACTTGATGATGAATTCTCAGCTGAGGAGATACTATCCTCTCTGGGAGTGTACTGAGGTGATCGTATGGGGAAGAGAATTATATCGCAGAACAGGGGAAGGGGAACCCCAACATACAGGGCTCCATCTCACAGATACAAAGCAGATCTGAAACATCTTAAGGTGGACAGAGGTCAGACTGTAAGGGCAGAAGTGGTGGATATAGTTCATGATCCGGCAAGGAGCACTCCCATAGCTCTCGTCAGAACGGAATCCGGTGAGGAAGAATACGTTCTTGTGCCGGAGGGAGTTGGTGTTGGCGACCGGATTGAATGCGGCTATGAGGCCAGCATAAAGCCCGGGAATACCCTGCCAATATCCAGGATACCCGAGGGGACCCCCGTGTGCAATATTGAATCAGTTCCCGGAGATGGAGGAAAATTCGCGAGAGCTTCAGGTGTGTATGCAATTCTCATAGCTCATGAGAGCGGAAGGTCTCTCGTTCAGATGCCAAGCGGGAAGTTGAAGTGGTTCAATTCCAGATGTATGGCGACCATAGGTGTTGTTGCGGGTGGCGGAAGGATAGACAAGCCCTTTGTAAAAGCGGGGAAGAAGTACCACAGGATGAAAGCAAGGGCAGGCAAGTATCCGAGAGTGAGAGGTGTTGCCATGAACTCTGTGGATCATCCATTTGGCGGGGGCAATCATCAGCACACAGGAAAGCCGAAAACATCTTCAAGGAACGCGCCACCTGGCAGGAAAGTCGGGAGCATAGCAGCCAGGAGGACAGGGAAGAGGTGAGGCTTGATGGCCAAAAAGAAGACAAAAATACAGAGGGTAAGGGAATTCAAATACAGAGGAAAAGAGCTTGATGAGCTCATAAAAATGCCCCTGGATGAACTGGCAGAGCTGTTTCCAGCGAGACAGAGAAGAAAACTGAAAAGAGGCCTGAAGGAACATGAGGAGAAGCTGTTGAGAAAATTGAGGAAGAAAGGATCTGCAAGAACTCACCTGAGAGACATGATTGTACTTCCTGAGATGGTGGGAAAGGTTGTTGAAATCCACAATGGAAGGTATTTTGAGAGAGTTGAGATCAAACCCGAGATGATAGGACACTATTTAGGTGAATTTACACAGACACGAAAGTTTATAAAGCACTCCGGTCCCGGGGTTGGTGCGACCAGATCGAGTAAATATGTACCTCTGAAGTGAGAGCCATGGCAAAAATCGAGTATTCAGTTGAACTGGAAAAGGACAGGACTGCAAGGGCAATGGGTTACGAGATGGACATATCCTTCAAACATGCGGTTGAGATATGCAGGGAGATAAGGGGGATGAAACTGCAGGAGGCAAAGGAATACCTCGAGGATGTTATAAAGGCCAGAAGAGCCGTGCCTTTCAGGAAATACAAGCGGGATGTCGGACACAGGAGAGGGCTTGACAGATGGTATGCCGGAAGGTATCCCCAGAAGGCTGCCCGTGAGATCCTGAAGGTTCTGAGAAATGCTGAAGGCAATGCCGAATACAAGGGTCTCGATCCGGAAAACATGATCATAAGGCATATACAGGCTAAAAAAGGCCGGGTGATTCGTGGTATCCTTCCAAGAGCCTTTGGAAGGGCAACTCCATTTAACAATACTCTTACAACAGTGGAAGTGATTGTTGAAGAGGTGCAATAATGGCGGTCGAGAGAAAATTCGTTGAGGACGGACTTAAGAGGGTTCAGGTGATGGAGTACCTGAGGAAAGAGCTTGAATCTGCTGGATTTGGTGGAGTGAGGATAAACAGAACGCCTCTCGGTACACAGGTTATTGTTTATGCGGAGAGACCAGGGCTGATAATAGGGAGAGGTGGAAGGAGAATTAAAAGGCTGACACAGGATCTTCAGGATATTTACGGGATGGAAAATCCGCAGATCGATGTGAGGGAAATTGAAAACCCAAATCTCAATCCTCAGCTTATGGCATCCATGCTTGCAAGAGCCCTTGAGAGGGGCTGGTACTTCAGAAGGGCAGGCCATACCATACTCCAGAGGATAATGGATGCAGGTGCCAAAGGGTGTGAAATAACCATCAGTGGAAAGCTAACAGGCCCGAGGGCGAGAACTGAAAAAATGATTGCTGGAACTATGAAGCATGCTGGACAGCCAGCAGATGATCTCGTTATAGAAGGGTTTGCAACCGCCATCAAAAAACTCGGGGTTCTGGGTGTCAGAGTCAGGATCATTCCGCCCGATGTGGTTATGCCCGATTCGTTCCAGATTTTGAAGGAAGGTGTGATGGAAGGGTCGGAAGAGGTTGAAGAGATACCTGAAAAGAAAGTCGAGCAGGAAGAGCAGAAAAAAGAGGAGAACGGGGAAAAAGAGACGAGAGAAAAAGCTTCAGACAGTGCACAGGAAAAGAAAGTGGAAGAAAAGGAAGAGACCCGGGCAGAGGAGGGTGAGGAAAATGGCAATACTTCGAATGAGTGACATCAGGAAAATGAGCCTGGAAGAAAAAAGAAAAAGGCTCTACGAACTCGAAAACGAGCTTCTTAGAGACTGGAGTCTGGTTAAATCAGGTGGAGCCCTTGAAAATCCGGGTAGAGTCAGGGAGATAAGAAGGTCGATAGCGAGGCTGAAAACCGCAATCAGGGAGGAGTCAGAATGAAACCGGATATGATTATAGCTCATGAGCTCATAGGCCTTGAAGTCAGGGTTGAGAAGAGCGCAAACAGATATCTGGAAGGTATCGAGGGGAAGGTTGTGGATGAGACAAAGAACATGATTGTGATTGAGGGAAGGAATGGCCTGAAAAAGGTATCAAAGAAGGGAAATACATTCCTGTTCAATTTTAATAACCACAGGGTTAGGGTGAGTGGAGATCTCATAAATTTCAGGCCGGAGGACAGGATAAAAAGGGTACTGCAGATTCTCAGGAGAGGAAGAAGGTGAGTGAAGTGGTACGGGATATAGGTATTGATGTGGAACCACCGGAAATGGAATGCAACGATCCGAAATGTCCATTTCATGGATCCCTTCCGGTGAGAGGGCAGATTTTCACCGGGATAGTTGTGAGTTCATACGAGAAAACCGCTGTGGTTAAAAAAGAGAGATTGAAAAGAATAAGAAAATTTGAAAGGTTTGAGAGGAGGACAACAAAACTTCACGCTCATAACCCGCCCTGTATCGATGCAAAACCCGGGGATACGGTAAAAATCGCGGAGTGCAGACCTCTGAGTAAAACCAAATCGTTCGTAATAGTGGAGAGGGTTGAGTGAAATGAAAGCCATACCTGCGAGCATACCACGTGCCCTTCCGGTTGGTGCACAGCTTGTGTGTGCTGACAACTCTGGAGCGAGAATAGTTGAGATCATAGCAGTCAGGGGTTACAAGGGTGTGAGAAGAAGATATCCCTCTGCGGGGATTGGCGACCTTGTTGTTGTAACCGTGAAAAAAGGAACACCCGATATGAGGAAACAGATCCATCATGCTGTCATAATAAGGCAGAGAAAGGAATACAGGAGGCCTGATGGAACAAGGGTAAAGTTTGAGGACAATGCAGCGGTTATAACGGATGCTGAGGGCAATCCAAAGGGAAGTGAGATAAGGGGTGCTGTTGCCAGGGAGGCAGCTGAAAGATTTATGAAAATAGCATCAATTGCAACGGTGCTTGTATGAGGTGATTTAAATGTCAAAGCAACCGAGAAAGCAGAGGAAAAGAATTTACAGGGCGAAGCTCCATCAGAAGCACAAATTACTCCATGCAACACTATCTCCGGACCTCAGGAAAAAATATGGAAAGAGATCGGTCAGAGTTGTTAAGGGAGACACCGTGAAGGTTATGCGCGGGGATTTCGAAGGACATGAGGGCAAGGTTGAGAGGGTGGATATGAAGAGTCTTGCCATATTTATTGAGGGTGTTACGGTCTCGAAGGCTGATGGAACTGAGATTATGCGGCCTGTCAACCCCTCGAATGTAATGATAACAAAGCTCAATCTTGATGATAAAAAAAGAGAGGAGATACTGAACAGGAAGTGATCACATGGGAAAGCATCAGAAAAGATTATCTGCATCAAAAAAGCTGAAAATACCGAGAAAGACACACAAATGGGTGGTAAAACCGTCTCCTGGTCCACATAGAGACGCCATACCCCTTTTAGTGGTTTTGAGAGATCTTCTGGGTGTGGTGGACAATGCAAAAGAGGGCAGGTATGTAATTGGAGCCGGCAAGATACTGGTGGATGGGGTGGTTAGAAAGAACTACAAATTCCCTGTCGGGCTCTTCGATGTGATTTCAATTCCGGATCTTGATGCGTATTACAGGATCGTTTTTGATGATCACGGCAGATACACGCCAATAGAGGTTGAGGATTCCGATGTTAAACTATACAGAATAAACAACAAGACCATCGTGAAAGGTGGCAAAATTCAGCTCAATTTATTTGATGGAACAAATATACTGGCTGACAACACGTACTCCACCAGGGATTCAATACTCCTCTCATTGCCCGATAAGGAAGTCAGGGAACATGTTAAATATGAGCCCGGCGCTCTCGCCCTGGTTACCGGTGGGAACCATGTGGGTGAAATCGGCAGGATCAAAAATATAAAGGTTGTGAGGAGTTCGCAGCCGAATCTGGTTGAAATTGAAGGAAACTACACCTTTACCACCATAGAGGATTACGTGTTTGTCGTGGGAAAGGACGAACCTCTCATCGATATAGGTGTCTGAAATGGATATGAGGGAGTTGCTCGTGGACAAGGTCGTTGTGAACATTGGTGTGGGGGAGAGCGGAGAGAAGCAGAAGAAGGCCATAAAGGTTCTTGAGATGCTGACGGGAAATAAACCTGTCACGACATATGCCAAGAGGACAAATCAGACCTTCGGCATCAAAAAAGGAGAGGCAATAGGATGCAAGGTAACTCTGAGGGGAGAAAAGGCGGAAAAATTCCTGAAAAATGCATTTGATGTTATTGAAAAAACATTAAGTGAAAGGCAGATTGGAGATGGATGGCTCTCCTTTGGCATAAGAGAGCATATCGATTTTCCGGGAGTTGATTACGACCCCGAGATAGGGATATTCGGAATGGATGTTAACGTTGTATTCAGAAGAAGGGGATTCAGAGTTGAGAGGAGGAAAAGGGCGGTCTCAAAAGTCGGGAGAAACCATAGAATAGTTAAGCATGATGTTGTTGAGCATATCAAAGAGAAATACGGAGTGGTGGTGGAGTGATGAAACAGTTTGGAAGAGGAGCTAATGAATGCAGAAGGTGTGGCAGGAAAAGAGGTCTCGTAAGAAAATATGGGATATATCTCTGCAGGCAGTGTTTCAGAGAGGTTGCTAAGGAAATGGGATTCAAAAAATACTGGTGATTGGTATGAGTCTTGTTGATCCACTGGCCGATGCAATTTCGGCAATAAAGAACGCAGAAATGGTTGGAAAGAGGGAATGTACAGTGAAACCAGCCTCAAAGCTAATCGGCAGTGTTCTGAGGGTTATGAAGGAGAATGGATACATCGAGGAGTTTGAATTCGTGGATGATAACAAATCCGGGATGTTCAGAGTTAGACTTTTCGGTAGAATCAACAACTGCGGAGTTATAAGACCGAGATTTTCGGTAAAGAGAAGGGAATTTGAAAAATGGGAAAAGAGACATCTCCCTGCAAGGGATTTTGGCATTCTTATCGTGTCTACACCCGAAGGTGTTATGAGTCACAAGAAGGCCATCGAGAGAAATCTTGGTGGAGTGCTTCTGGCGTACGTTTACTGAGGAGGAGTACAGATGGAGGAGGATTATGCATTCGCAGTAAATCTTGAAATCCCCGAAGGCGTGAGCGTGGAAATAAATGAGCTGGTTAGAGTTCAGGGGCCGAAAGGTGTGGTGGAGAGGAATCTATCTTTTCCCGGTGTTGAAATCAGGAGAGAGGATGGCAGAATAACCGTGTTTACCTCAGAAAAAAAGGCCAGACATAAGGCAATGGTTGGTACAATCGCGGGGCATATCAAAAACATGATAAGGGGTGTGACGGAAGGATTTGAGTACAGAATGAAGGTTGTTTATTCTCATTTTCCGATCAGGGTGAAGGTTCAGGGAGATGAGGTTGTCATTGAGAACTTCCTCGGTGAAAAGCATCCAAGAAAAGCACGAATTGTGGGCAATACAAAGGTGGATGTGAAAGGCGATCAGATTATTATAACCGGTATAAATAAAGAAGAATGCGGTCAGACTGCGGCAAACATAGAGCAGGCAACAAGGATAAGAGGGTATGATGTGAGGGTTTTCCAGGATGGAATATATATAGTTTCAAAGGCTTGAGGGATGGAAGATGGAACTTGAGGAAATAAAGGGGATTGGGAAGAAGACCGCGGAAAGGCTGAGGGGTGCCGGATACACCTCCGTGGAAGATATAGCCAGGGCCAGCATTGAGGATCTGACATCTGTGGAGGGAATTGGAGAAAAACTCGCGACAAAGATCAAATCCGAGGCCGAAAAGCTCATAGAGGAGATTGAAGCGGAAAAACCTGAGGAAAAAGTTGAAGAGGGAGAGATTGTTGAAGAGGAGGCTGAGGAGAAGAGGATAAAGATCATTCCATCACTCTCAGATGAGGAAATCAGACTTCTTAAGGTTAAACTTAGAATGAAGGCCAAAAAACCAGAGTTCAGAAGGTATGAGTCTCATAAGAAAAAGAAGCTTGATGATTCGTGGCGGAGACCAAGAGGGAGGCATAACAAGCTTAGAAGGAGGATAAAGGGCAAGGGTGTGGTTGTCAGAGTTGGCTACGGAACTCCTGCATCTGTAAAAGGCAGACACCCTTCGGGTTTCGAGGAAAGGCTGGTTCACAATGTGAGAGAGCTTGAAGGACTCGACCCTTCGAGACATGCATTGAGGATAGGGAGAACCGTCGGGCTCAAAAAAAGGCTTGAGATTGAAAGTCAGGCTGAGGAAAGGGGATTCAAAATTCTCAATCCCACGAGGGTGAGCTGAGATGAATCTGAAACTTCAGAGGAGGATTGCTGCAAGCATTCTGAATGTGGGGGAAGGCAGAATATGGATGGATCCCACCGCGATGGACGAAATCGCAAATGCGATCACAAGGCAGGATGTTGAGGAACTTGTGGAATCAGGACTGATCAGAAGAAAGCCTGTTAAGGGTACGAGCAGAGCCAGAGCAAGGATCAGGGATATCAAGAAGAAGAAAGGAAGAAGAAGAGGCCATGGCAGTAGAAAAGGTGCAAAAGGAGCCAGAATGCCAAGAAAAGAGCAGTGGATGAAGAGAATAAGGGCACTGAGAAGAAGACTGAAGGAGATGAGAGAATCCGGTGAGATAGACAGGAAAACCTACAGATTGCTGTACAGAAAGGCCAAAGGGGGAGCTTTCAGAAGTGTTGCTCATCTCGAGGCCTATGTTGAAGCTCATGAGCTCAAGAGGTGAGAGAATTGGCAAAAGGTCCGAGGTATAAGGTACCATACAGAAGAAGAAGAGAAGGGAAAACAAATTACAGGAAGAGATTGAGGCTTCTATCGGGTAGAAAGCCCAGAATAGTTGTCAGGATAACCAACAGGAGGGTTATTGCTCAATATATAAAGTATGAGCCAGATGGAGATAGAATTTTACTCTCCGTTTCATCCGATATGCTCAGAGATTATGGTTATCTCGGGGATCTGAACAACACACCCGCAAGCTATCTCACGGGCATTCTTTTCGGTAAGAAATGCCTTGATTCGGGTTATTCTTCAGGTATACTCGATATAGGACTGAGAGTTCCAAGCAGGGGCTCCAGAGTGTTCGCATTCCTGAAAGGTGTTGTTGATGCTGGTGTTGACATCCCTCACAGCCCTGAGGTATTCCCCGATGATTCAAGGATAAGAGGTGAACACATAGCGGAGTACTACGGTCAGGCAAAGGACAGGTTTGGAGAGACGGAAAAGAGGGGTTTTAATCCCCAAAATTATCCCGATCATGTTGATGAGTTAAGGAAGAAAATACTGGGTGAATGAAAATGATGGAAATGGAAGAATGGGTGCCCAGAACAACACTCGGCAGACTCGTGGCGGAGGGCCACATAACCTCCATGGATGAGGTGATGGCCTCGGGTCTCCCACTGAAAGAGTATCAGATTGTCGATCTGCTTCTCCCCGATCTCGATGATGAGGTGCTTGATATAAACATGGTACAGAGAATGACAGACTCGGGCAGAAGGGTGAAGTTCAGAACGACCGTCGTTGTGGGCAACAGAGATGGTTACGTTGGTGTGGGCATAGGAAAAGACTCCCAGGTGGGACAGGCGATAAGAAAGGGGATAGTTGATGCAAAACTGAACATTTTCAGGATCATGAGGGGATGTGGAAGCTGGGAGTGTGGGTGTGGGACACCCCATACCGTACCCTTCAGGGTTCAGGGTGAAGCGGGAAGTGTTAAGGTCACCCTTATGCCTGCTCCAAAAGGTCTTGGCCTTGTTGCGGGGGATGTCGCAAAGAAAGTGCTGGAACTGGCTGGTGTAAAGGACGTATGGACTTTCACAAAGGGAAGCACGAGAACCACTATGAATTTTGCAAAGGCAACTTTTGAGGCCTTAAAGGCCACAATGACCACGAAGGTGAGATGATGTTTGCTGTAATAAGGCTCAGAGGAACGATAGATGTCAGAAGAGAGATAAAGGAAACTCTGAAAATGCTGAGGCTTCACAGGATCAACCACTGTGTTGTGATCGGCGACACACCTGCATACAGGGGAATGCTCCAGAGGGTCAAGGATTATGTTGCCTGGGGAGAAATAGACGCAGAGACCCTTGCTCTACTGCTCAGAAAAAGGGGCAGATTGAGCGGGAACAGGAGATTGACAGATGAATACGTGAAGGAGACAACGGGTTATGGGAGTATAGAAGAGTTTGCGAAGGCTGTTATTGAGGGTAAGGCAAAACTCCGGGATATACCCGATCTGAAACCTGTCTTCAGGCTCCATCCCCCGAGGAAAGGTCACAGGGGAATCAAAGCCCACTATGGATATGGCGGTGAGCTGGGATACCATGGAGAGAAAATCAAAGAGCTCATCCATAAGATGAGGTGATTGTATTGGCCAAAAAGAAGGTTAAAAAATTCAGGGGATCAAAAACGTGTGGTGGTGGCAGCAAGAAGAAGAGGAGAGGCAAGGGAAGCAGGGGTGGAGTCGGGAATGCCGGAAGTCACAAACATCATTACATAAAAGAGATGAAAATGGGCAGGAGATTCGGGAAGTACGGTTTTACAAGGCCTCCCGAGGTTCAGTATGAGCAGAATACGATAAATGTTGAGGAAATCGAGCTGAATCTCTCGGAATTTCTGGAAAAGGGCATTGCGAAAAAAGAAAGTGATATGGTTACAGTGGACCTCGCATCCGCGGGATTTGACAAGCTTCTCGGGAAGGGCAGAATTAAAGGCAGGTTCAGGGTGATTGTCGGGTCGGCCAGTGAGAGGGCAATCCAGAAAATAGAGTCTGCGGGAGGAGTGGTGGAGCTAACGCGGTGAAACCATGGAAGATACCCTCCTGAGATCATTTCAGCCATATTTTGAAAGGCTTCCAACCGTTGCCCGTCCAAAGAGGTACGTCCCCTTCAAAGAAAAGTTCATGTGGACGGTTATAATTCTCGTACTCTATTTCGTCCTTTCAAACGTTCCCCTTTTTGGCCTTTCTCCCCAATCAATTGATCTTTTTGAGCAGTACAGGGCCTTTTTTGCGGGCAAATCGGGTTCAATAATCGCCCTGGGAATAGGCCCGATTGTCACCGCTTCAATCATATTGCAGTTACTCGTCGGTGCAGGGGTTGTGAGGCTTGATCTAAGTAAGCCCGAAGATCAGAGGCTGTTTCAGGACACACAGAAGTTCCTCGTCTTCATAATGGTGGTACTTGAAAGTCTGCCTCAGATCTACGGCGGTTTCATGCAACCCGATCCTGCTCTTGCAACTAAGCTTGGTGTTGGACTTGGTGTTATCAGGCTCATGCTCCTCATCCAGCTGGTCATCGGAGGGATTCTCATACTCTACATGGATGAGGTTGTGTCAAAATGGGGTATAGGCTCGGGTGTAAGTCTATTCATAGTTGCTGGTATATCTCAGGCCATTATCACCGGAGTATTCAACTGGAAGGTTGATACGAGGGGGATTCCCATAGGTCTTGTACCCAAATGGGCATGGATCGCACAGAATATGAATGCTCAGCAGATCCTCACATCCTCAGGAATCAAGTTTCTTCTCGTTGAGGGAGGAATTCTCGCCCTCATATCCACAGTACTCATATTTCTCATCGTCATATACGCCGAAAGCACGAGAGTTGAGATACCTCTGAGCCATTCCCTTGTAAGAGGTGCGAGAGGAAAATTCCCCCTCAAGCTCGTGTACGCAAGCGTTCTGCCAATGATCTTTGTGAGGGCTCTTCAGGCAAACATTCAGATGATTGGCCTGATACTTTACAGGAAGGGTATCGAAATCTTCGGTGTTTACGATGGGACGAGGCCTATTTCAGGCATAATGTACTATCTCTCTCCTCTGAGAGGCCCATTCACCTGGATGCCCTCCATTGTCCAGAGAGCACATCCTGAGATCACAACATGGCAGATAGGTGTTCACATCCTGATCGATACAGTCATACTCATTGCGGGGGGTATAATATTCGCCATATTCTGGACCGAGACGAGTGGTATGGGTCCGAAGACTGTGGCAAGGCAGATAACCCGTTCAGGCATGCAGATCCCGGGGTTCAGAAGAGATCCTGCAGTTCTCGAGAGATTTCTTAAGAGGTATATACCCAAGGTTACTGTCATAGGTGGGGCCATAATAGGGATTCTGACGGTTATTGCGAGCCTTCTCGGTACCATAGGCAATACATCCGGAACCGGGCTCCTCCTTACTGTCAGTATAATGTACAAGCTTTATGAAGACCTGGCCAAGGAACAGGCCATGGAGATGCATCCTGTGTTGCGTAAATTCCTGGGAGCTGAATAAAATGGGAAATGTTGTTGTTGTGACAGGAATTCCCGGAGTGGGAAGTTCGACAGTTCTCAAAAAGCTCATGGAGAGGCCCGAATCAGAGGAATACGTTCTCGTCAATTACGGCGATGTTATGCTCTCGGTTGCGGTGGATGAGGGTTATGTTGAACACAGGGATGAGATGAGAAAACTTCCTCCTGAGCTTCAAAAAAGGATACAGAACATTGCTGCTGTAAGAATAAGCCAGATTGAGGCGAAAGCAACTATAGTTGACACTCACTGCACCATAAGGACTCCGAAGGGTTATCTTCCCGGACTTCCCAGATGGGTTCTCGACGAACTCGAGCCCGGATTGTTCGTGCTTGTCGAGGCGAGTCCGGAAGAGATTTATCAGAGGAGAATGAAGGATAAGAGCAGGAAGAGAGATATGGAGAGCATAGAGTCAATTCGAACACATCAGGAAATAAACAGGGCAATAGCAATGAGCTATGCGTTCTATACCGGGGCGGTTGTCAGAATAATCAAAAATCCTGATGGAGGTCTCGAAAAGGCGGTTGAGGAGCTGGCAAATCTTCTGGAGTGATGGAAGTGCTGAAAAAAGCGGTCGGAAATGTGGCCCTTGTGGTGGGATTTTTACTTTTGTTCGGCATAATGATAGGAGGTTCCGGTTTCAGAAACGGCATAGCAAACGTTGTTGATAGTATCTTTGCTCCCCTTGCAATCTGGATGCCCTTTCATGCTGTCATATTTGTTATGGCAAGTATAACGGGTTTGTATGCTGCTCTTATACAAAAGTACACCATTGACTGGAAATTACTGAGAGAGGCTCAGAAAAGATTGAAGGACTTTCATACTGAATACAGAGAAGCAATGAAGGCAAATAACAAATATAAACTGAAAAAACTTGAAGAGGAGAGGCAGGAGATCATGCAGTTGCAGGGTGAGATGTCCAAACAGCAGTTTAAACCAATGGCCTACATAGCAATTCTCTCAGTTCCCCTTTTCATGTGGATTTACATGGAGCTTTCGGGAAATAATTTTACCGTAGTTGCTCCCTTTTCCGGCGAAGTGGGTTTAACTCAAAAGATCATAGGACCTGTTCAGTGGTGGTTCCTCTGGTATTTCCTCTCCTCCATGCCTGTAAGCCAGATGATCAGAAAAATCCTTGATATAGGGGCAACATGAAGATAACGATAAGTGGATTGCCGGGTTCAGGTACAACAACCACGGGAAAGCTTCTATCTGAAAAGCTGGGAATTCCCTTCTATTCTGCGGGCGAGATATTCAGGAAAATGGCAAGGGAAAAGAACATGACGATTGAGCAGTTCAGCGAGTACGCCAGAAGGAACGAAGATGTGGACAGGATGATAGATTCCACTCAGAGGGAAATGGCCGGTAAAATCAAAGATGGAGTTATCGAAGGAAGGTTGAGCGGATGGATGGTTGAGGATGCAACCCTGAAGGTGTGGCTTTACGCAGGAGAAAAGACAAGATATAGGCGAATAAGCATGAGGGAGGGAAGGAGTTTTGAGGAAATTGCCCGAATAACAAGGCTCAGAGAAAAATCTGAACGGGAAAGGTACAGAAAGTATTACGGGATAGATATCGATGATATGAGCGTATATCATCTCATTCTGAATTCCGAGAAATTTACCCCTGAGGATATGGTGAGGATAATAATCTGCAGTATTGATGAACATGAATGAAGACGATTTTCTGATCAGAGAGGAATCGAATACCGATCCTGATTTTGGACAGTATCCCAACAGCAGACCCATGGAGGAGTACATACGTAAGGGCATAGTTGTGATCGATAAACCGATGGGCCCCACAAGTCATGAGGTTGTTACGTGGGTGAGGAAGATGCTGGGATTGAAAAAAACGGGCCACAGCGGTACACTCGATCCGAGAGTTACAGGTGTTCTGCCAGTCTTGCTCGGTGACGCAACCAGAGTTGCCGAGCTGTTTCAGAAATCGGATAAGGAATACGTATGCCTGATGAGACTTCACACAGGTGCAGGCAGAAATGAGATAGAGAGGGTGATGGAGGAATTCACCGGAGAGATATATCAGAAGCCTCCCCTGAAATCTGCGGTTAAAAGAAAGCTCAGGGTTAGAAAGATCCATGAAATCGAGATAATAGAAGTGGACGGGAAGGATGTACTTTTCAGGGTTGTGTGTGATGCGGGAACGTACGTGAGAAAGCTATGCCATGATATCGGAGAGGTTCTCGGTACTGGAGCTCATATGCACGAATTGAGAAGAACGAGAAGCGGGAATTTTACTGAAAAGGACTCTTACTTTCTCCAGGAGCTACTCGATGCGTACGTCTTTTACAGAGAAGAGGGAGAGGAAAGATATCTGAGGGAGATGATAATGCCCGTGGAGAAAGCTCTTTCTGACATTCCAAAGATCATTGTAAAGGATACCGCTGTTGATTCCATCTGTCATGGAGCGGATCTGAGTGTGAAGGGTATATCCTACATTCAGAAGGGGATCAAACCCGGTGATACAGTGGGATTATTTTCCCTTAAACAGGAAATTATTGGAATTGGCAGGGCTCTCATGACCGGTGAAGAAATGCTTGAAAGAAAGGAAGGAATTGCCGTTGACACTGAAAAGGTTCTCATGGAGAGAGGCACCTATCCGAAAGTCTGGAAGTCG
Source organism: Archaeoglobaceae archaeon (assembly GCA_015523685.1). Taxonomy (GTDB): domain Archaea; phylum Halobacteriota; class Archaeoglobi; order Archaeoglobales; family JdFR-42; genus WAJW01. Next base: position 3,375 of record WAJW01000142.1, on the reverse strand, counting down.
AGAAAGTGAGGCCAGTATTCGTAATCCTCGGTGTGCTCATTTTTCTCGCCCTGAGCATCTATTTTTATGAGACGAATCAGAAGGGCATGGGTTATCTAACAGGGAAAGTTGATATTGGTCCTTTATGTCCGGTCGAAAAGCCTTCTGATGACACCTGCAAGCCCTCACCCGAAATGTACAGACAGTGGCCCATTGGAGTTTACAGAGTGGATAAAGGAACGAAAGTCGCAGATATTGTTCCGGATGTGAATGGCACTTACTGGATAGAACTCCCTCCGGGCAAATATGTTGTGGATCTTGAAATAGAACACAGATCTGGCAAGAATCTTCCCGCGGTGGTCACCATCAGGGAAAACGAAACAACCGTTTTCGACATCCATATCGATACCGGGATCAGGTGAACCATCCCTCCTGCCCCCATTTCTGAAATTCTGACCATCCTTGCATTATCATGGAGATATACCTCAAATTTCCCGTAAGAATAAAGCAACTGAAAGCAATGGATGCCCGGAATATCTCTGGAGTTCTGGAATGGCAGGATGTAACGCAACGGATGTTGAGAAGAGTAAAGTGCGGATCGAGATGTCCTGCATCGGGAGATTATCCTTTCATATTTCAGGTCATTGCCTGTCCGACATGAGAATATGGATTTAACGTTGAAGAGCTAATACCGGGTGCAGTGTGAAAAGGAAACAGGCGGGTATGAGATGGATATCCAGTTTTCATCTGTAAATCTTTCTGATGGTCGTCTCAACCGCTCTTTCAACGCTTTTTCTGGGCCTTATAATCGAAACCGGAATGCTCACTATTCTCTCGATAATATTGCTTATTATGGGGGCGCATACTATTGCAATGGCTCCATCCTTCTCGGCCTCCACACCCGAGATGATGGCCTCATCGATGGAATTTGCCGGATACTCCCGTATAACGATCGATCTGCCATTTTTTTCATATGTTCTGCCACCTATCTCCTCGAGAATGTGTTTTGCAGCGATGACCGCAATGAAGTCCTCCTCTGCCCTCCTCTCGTATCTCATAATTCCCTGAATTATCTCTCTTATTGTGGACACATTGGGCTCTCTTTCGCCCCTTGAAATCTTGTAAAGGGTGCTGTAGGGAACACCACTCAGCCTGCTCAGACGGGAGAGGGTCAGGCCCATCTCCTCAATCGTCCGATTCAGTGCAGTGTGAAATGGTTCTCCTTTCATGAATGTGCTGTCAATCAGCTCCCTTGCATATCCCATGTATTTTCCATATGGGAATTATTAAAGTTAAAATTTTTCCCAAAAGGACATATTTTTTCGTTATTGTAAATTCGGTTTTGAGCATTTTTGACAAAAACGATAAATGTATTTATATGCAGGCTGTCTTAAAGATTACAGAGGTGAGAAACATGAGTGAGTTTGTGGTAATCAAGGTTCTGACTTCACCCACATGTCCGTACTGTCCCCAGGCAGTCAGGATGGTTAAAGAAATAGCGAGCAGAGATCCCGGTGTGATTGCCATTGAGCTTTCAGTCACGACACCTCAGGGATACGAAGAAGCTGTAAAGTTCGGAATCAGTGGTGTTCCGGCAATAATAATCAATGATCAGCGAGTGATCCATGGTTTACCGAGTTATGATGCACTTATGAGGGAGATTGAGTTTGTCAGGAGGTGATAGCATGATGGAAGTGAATGAATCGAACTTTGAAGGAGAGGTTCTGAAATCGGATAAGCCAGTGGTGGTTGATTTCTGGGCTCCATGGTGCATGCCATGCAACATTCTGGCGCCGGTGTTTGAGAAGGTATCGGGAGAATACAATGGAAAGGTGAAATTTGCAAAGTTAAACACCGATGAGAATCCAAATATCGCAGCAAAATACGGCGTTTTCAGCATTCCAACAATGCTGTTCTTCCACAATGGAGAAGTGGTGGATGGGCTGATAGGAGCGGTTCCCGAAAGCGTTCTGAAGGAAAAAATCGAGGAATTTCTTAAAAAGGTGAAGTGAGATGTACGACTACGTGGATGTTTTCGTGGATATGGCGGTGGATGATGAAGAAAAAGCCTTTGAAAGTGGTTGCAGAGCCATAGAAGAGAGCATGGCTGAAGGATGGAAGATAATGGCAAAGATAGATGTTCCTTTCAGGCCTCTCACAAGAATATACGAGATATGTGCTCCAAAACATGCAAAAAAAGCTCTCGACAGGGAAATGAGACTCCTGCCCCTGATGCCCTGCAAATTCGTATGCTGGATAGAGGACTCGAGGCTTAAGATAGGGTATCTTAAACCCACGGTGGTGTTCGGGAGGATGGCTGGCAACATAGATGAACTTGAGGATATAAAAAACGTTCCTGAGGATTCCGAGGAGGATATCAGGGGAATGGCAGAATCAATTTCGGAGAAGATGGGTCTTCAGGGGTGAAACCGTTGAGGACCATTGGGGAGGTTATCACGTCAATTTCATGTGATGACCTCTTCACCTGCTTTTATGGGCTTAAAGAGATAGATCTCTCGGTTTATAAAGTTCTCATAAAAAAGGGAGAGTTGAGGGTTGAGGAAATAAGTGAGATCATCGGCAGGAAACAGAACACCATTTACAGATCTCTGCAAAGGCTTCTGTCTCACGGGATAGTTATAAGAAAGCACAGGGTTCTGGACAGGGGTGGACATTATTTCGTTTATATGGCGAGATCCCCTGAAGAGATTGTGGAGGCAATGAGGGCAATGCTGAATGAGTGGAGCTCCAGATTGATGGAGGCACTTGAGAGGTTTCCTGAAGAGATAATGGTGGAGAGGAGGGGCTGATCTGGATGCCCGTGGTCGTCCTTGGATGTAAAGGATGCGGAACCTGCACTCAGGTGTGTGAAAAAAATGCAATAATCACGAATGCGGGGAAGGTTGTGAGAATAGATGAAGAAAAATGCGATCTGTGTATGAAATGTATTGAAGCCTGCCCCAATAGAGCTCTGTTTTATCTGGAATGACTACTTCCCCTTGAGCCAGTCACCGATGTACAGCTTGTAAGTCTTTCCAAATCTCTCCCTGTAAACTATGCCCTTTTCTTCAAGTTCCTTCAGGATCAGGCTTATTTTTGCCTTTGAAAACCCTGTTTTGAACCTGAGAGAGTCCTGAGTCACACCCTCATGTTCCTTTATGATGTTGATGATAAGGGATTCATCTCTGTCCAGAACTTTTTCCACCACATCAACCAGATTCTGATTCTTCGTTTCTGTACTGGTTCTTTCAACCTCATCTTTTTCAGAAGTGATTGATAAATAAATGAATACCGCCAGAATGCCGATTATAAGAGAGTATGACGAAAATGAAACCCCCATCATACCCATCATACCCATATGTCTGGCCATGGGGCTGTAGACTGTCTCTTATACAC
>WAJW01000141.1 GCA_015523685.1 Archaeoglobaceae archaeon | reverse complement strand
GAACGTGGCAGATAAAGTATCGTTCGGATCAGGTGCGAAGACAGGATCTTTTACGTTTAAATACATAAAAGGTAGCACTCCCCTCTCCGTGTTTACAATTTGGACAGATGGTAGTTTCACTTTGAATTACGGTTCTTTATCAAGGCACGTGAATGAAGAAATCTTAAAGGAGTTTCATAAGAGAATACGTGAAATTTCAATTTTAAGAGACGTTCCAGATGATTTTTCAAGATGGCATACAGTTAAGCTCAGCAGTGAATTTAGGAAAGATATGGAGAGATTTAAGGAAGCGATACTCTGGTTGAAGAGCGAATTAAAAGATTAGCTATAAAAGAGGAAGTTAGTAACGAGTTTTATTGAATCTGCAAACAATCAATAGAAGTGGATGAGGATTGACATGAACAGAGATGAGGCAATAAAAGTTCTCCAGATTCTATCAAAAGCAGATGGTGGATGTGAGTTTTGTGCCAGAGAGCTTTTTAGCTATTTTGTTGAAGAATTTCCAGAGTTCTCAGAGATTGCAAAAACTATTTTTAAAGAGATATTCAATAAAGATCTTGAAGATGTAACCTGGAGGATGGAATCATGGAAAAAATTGTTGGAGTAACCTATCCAATCCCAAAGCAGTTCATGGATCGTTTTTTCAAAGGCAAAAACGTGTTTGTTAAGCCAGCAACCGTGTGGAAAAACTTGATGCGGGAATGAAGTTCGTTTTTTACCAATCCCATGAAGATACAGGCTATGTTGGAGAAGCGAAAGTATAGGGAATTGAACAAAAAATCAAGTGCTCCGGCGGGGATTTGAACCCCGGTCGTGGGAGTGAGAGTCCCACATGATTGGCCGAGCTACACTACCGGAGCAACGGAGTGATAAGTCCTCCGAAGAGTATTTAATGGTTTCGCAATTGATTCAATAAAACTTCTCATGAATCATTTCCAGAGATAAAGCCCCGTTACGTCATCCAGTTCCCTCTCAGGTGGCTCTCCTTTCAGAACAATCAGACTGGCCTCAAATGCAAAGACTTCCGCTCTGACAAGATGCCCACCGTAGCAGTCCCCCTTTCCATCACTTAAAACCGCATGGAGGTGAAGGAATGGCTTACCATCCTTAAGCGAGACATTTCCTGTGAGAGATGAAACCTCCATGTTCCTGTTGAGTCTGAGGTTAATGTATTCCTTTTTCTTCTGGTCGTAGAACCCGATTTCAGCCCATTTCACGGCCCCTAAACCGGATACAAGGGCTGATTTTATGTCCTCACTCTCAACAAATTTACTCAGCTGTTCCAGTAGCTCCTTTCCGTGCTCCATTCGAATTGATATAACCCTTTCAATTTCAAAATCAAATACCTTCAAGCTCTCACCCCAATCTATGCCAGAATTCCTCCCCTCTGAAGAATATATACGGGGTAACGATATTCACATGATTTCCATACCTTCTCCCAACCTCTCTGGTGAATTTTCCGGGTTTGCAGACGATGCAGAATTTTTCGAAGATCTCATCCGTTATAACCCCTCCCATTTTTCTCCATTCTCCTTTTAGAGACATTCTGTGAAGTTTTTCCACCACATCTCCCCATCCATGAAATTCCATTATTCCCCTGTAGGTTCTTGTTGAGGAATAGAAGGCTATCACCTCTTTCATCTCTTCAATCTTTCTCTCCACATCTCCCTCCTCAAACACTGTCAGGACTGTAAGGAACACCTCAAAATCCCTCATTTTCCTCTCACTTTCATCCAGTCCTTCCCCGACTGATTCCAGAATAACCTCCCTGAAGTATTCAGGGGTGTTGAGGGGATGTATGTGGATACCATCTGCAATCTTCCCAGAAAGCCTGCATATCTGCCTGTTGACCCCTGCTATGTGAATCGGTATCTCCGGATTCTCAATCTCTCCCGGATTGAATGGAGGGGTCATCAGGTTTAAGGTATAGAATTTCCCCCTGAAATCAAGCTTTTCTCCATACTGCCAGCAGTTCCATATTGCCCTGAGTGCCCTTATTATCTCTTCAAGTCTCTCAAGGGGGCTGTCCCATTTGATCCCGAATCTCCTCTCAATGTGCCCCTTCACCTGAGTTCCAAGTCCCAGAACGAATCTACCACCGATAAGCCTCTGGATATCCCAGGAGGTGTATGCAATGGACATCGGGCTTCTTGGCAATGCAAGGGCCACGGAAGTACCAATTCTAACTCTGTCAGTATATTTTCCTGCCAGAGGTATGAGCAAAAATGGATCGTGAGCCATTTCTGCAAACCACAAACTCTCAAATCCGATTTTCTGACATTCCATGGAAAATTTTTGCACCTCATCAAGAGATATATCCTGGGAGAGTCTGACTCCTATCTGCATGCAGGATTGTATGGTGGATTTGATATTAAAAAATACCCATCCTTTCGGTATATTTTCATTTCACAAACAGGAAAAATTTTTTGACAATCCGCTGTGAGAGGAGATTGGATCGATAAGGGGTTGTCGCAATCTCAAAAATAATATATAGACCCTTGATGAAGGGTTGTGTTTGTGGTGGGAGTATGACAACGTACATTGTGGTCGGTGGTTTTTTTGGTGACGAGGGAAAGGGAAAGATACTCGCTCATCTCGCTCTTTCTGACTCTCCTGAAATAATTGCCAGAGGAGGAGTGGGACCCAATGCGGGGCACACTGTCGAGTACAGAGGGAAGAGATATGGATTGAGAACTGTACCTTCAGGGTTCATATATGAGGGGGCGAGATTGCTCATCGGGGCAGGAGTTCTCGTTGATCCTGTTGTTTTCAGGCATGAAGTGGAGGAACTCAATCTGAAAGACAGGATCGGGCTGGATAAGAGGTGTGGTATAATCGAGCCGAAACATATCGAAATGGACAGAAAAAACAAGCATCTTTCGGATGAGATTGGAACAACAGGGACGGGAACTGGACCCGCCAATGCAGACAGAGTGATGAGGGTGGGTAAGCTTGCGAGAGATATTCCTGAACTTGAAGAATATCTCACTGATGTACCTCTGGAAATAAATTCGGCCCTGGAGAGGGGTGAAAATGTGCTGATAGAAGGGACCCAGGGGTTTGGAATATCACTCTACTATGGAACATATCCATATGTGACATCCAAGGATACAACCGCATCACAGGTTGCATCTGATGTTGGTATTGGTCCGACAAAGGTCGATGAGGTCGTGGTGGTATTTAAATCGTATCCCACAAGGGTGGGAGAAGGACCATTCTCAACAGAGATAAGTCAGGAAGAGGCTGAGAAACTCGGAATTCAGGAGTTCGGAACGGTTACGGGAAGGCCACGCAGAGTTGGGCTCTGGGATGGAGAAATGGCCAGGTATTCTGCCATGGTCAACGGGGCAACCCAGGTTGCGCTGACAGGTGTGGATAGGATAGATCCGGAGTGCAGGGACGTGAGAGATTACGGGAAACTAACTCCAAAGGCGAAGAAATTCATCGAGAAGGTTGAGGAAGATGCAAAAGCACCTGTAACGATTATCTCAACCGGACCCTCTCTCGAGAGTACCATAGATCTCAGGGATGAAAAATTATAATTAACAGATATATCAAGATATCTTCAAGAGGTGAAATTGTGAAAAGAGAACTCCTGGATATACTGGCATGCCCCGTTTGCAAGGGAGACCTTGAGCTTGAGGTTGAAGAGGAAAATGATAATGAGATCATAAAGGGAAAGCTTTACTGCAAGAAATGTGATGAATCATACCCCATAGAGGATGGCATACCCAACCTGCTCCCTCCAAACCTCAGAGACTGAGGGGTAAAATTGGCTCTACAGCAGGTTCATCTTGGAAGAGAAGGTATTGATTCCATCTCTTTTGAATGGAGTGAGATCGAGATACCTCTGAATCCCGGCGAAGAGGAACTTCTTGAACTCAACATAATAAACCACGGCATTCCGACTCATATCTACATATCGTTAAGTGACGATCTCAGGGGCATAGTCGAGTTGGATAATCCCAATCCCTTTGTCAGATTTGATCTCACGCTACCCCTGAGGATAAAACTACCTCCTGACGTCAGGTCTGTTAAGGGAAAGATTTTCATAAGTGCCGGCTACGGAAGGGTCAAAAAACATTTTACCATCTCCATAGGTGAGAAAAAGATAAAGGAGAAAAGGGTTGTGGAGGTTGATAAAAAATTGAGAGAACCTGTGAAGAGAGGCAGGTCAGTTTCACTCACGCTCATCGTTATAACCGCCCTTATTTTTGTTATCGCTTTTCTCTTCACGGTCATCCAGCCCTTGCTTCCCGAACTCTACGGTGCGGTTATAATGGCCGTAACGCTGACATTTGGGGTGACCTACTCTCTGATGAAGGTAACGGGAGTGTGATAGAATCAGGTATATAATTGTCACAGGGGGAGTTATGAGCGGTCTTGGCAAAGGAATAACAGCAGCTTCAATTGGCAGGCTTCTTGTGGACAGGGGTTACAGGGTTGTTCCCATCAAAATTGATCCCTATATAAATATAGATGCGGGAACCATGAACCCGTTCCAGCATGGCGAGGTTTACGTCCTCAAGGATGGTAGCGAGGTTGACCTTGACCTGGGTCATTATGAAAGATTTCTCGATGCAAATCTCTCGGGGGAACATAATATAACAACGGGTAAAATTTACAGGGCTGTTATTGAGAAAGAAAGAAAAGGGGAATATCTTGGAAAAACGGTTCAGATAATCCCTCATGTAACAGATGAGATCAAAAACTGGATAAGAAGGGTCGCACAGGATAATCAGGCTGATGTATGTCTCGTTGAGGTCGGTGGCACTGTGGGGGACATAGAAAGCATGCCTTTCCTCGAGGCTATAAGGCAGATGCATATCGAAGAGGGGCCGAATCTATTTCTCGTGCATGTTACTCTCGTTCCCATCGATAAGATGGGCGAACAGAAAACAAAACCAACCCAGCACTCTGTCAAGGAGCTCAGAGAGCTTGGATTACAGCCTAATGCAATCGTTGGGAGGTGCATTAAACCTCTTTCAAGGGATGTTAAGGAAAAGATCTCTCTTTTCTGCGATGTTCCCGTGGAGGCGGTAATAAGTGCTCATGATGCGCCTGATATATATGAAGTGCCTCTGATGCTCGAGAATGAGAGGTTTTATGACTATATAAGGGAGAGTCTGAATCTTGAAGATAGAGATCCAGATAATGAATGGACGGAGATGGTTGAGAAATTGAAATCTCTTGAGGACACGGTAAGGGTTGCCCTTGTTGGAAAGTACACTCACGTTAAGGACTCCTACCTCAGCATAAGGGAAGCTCTGAAACATGGAGGTATTGATGCTGGAGTTAAGGTTGACATTCTGTGGGTTGAGGCTGAAACCCTCGAGAATAATTCTGATGTTCTGGATGAGCTTGAATTTGATGGAATTCTTGTTCCGGGAGGGTTTGGTGAGAGGGGAACTGAAGGAAAAATCACCGCAATTCATTATGCGAGAGAAAAGGATATACCATTTCTCGGAATATGTTTCGGTTTCCAGATGGCTGTTGTGGAGTTTGCAAGAAATGCATGCGACCTGAAGGGAGCCCACAGTTCTGAGGTGGCAGTTACTCCATATCCCGTCATCGATCTATTGCCAGAGCAGAGGAACATTCAACAGCTTGGTGGTACCATGAGGCTGGGCGATCACGAGGTAGAGGTGAAAGAAGGGACGATTGCCCACATGCTTTACGGGAAAACAAGAATTGTTGAACGTCACAGACACAGATACGAAGTAAATCCAGAGTATATAGATACGCTTGAAGAGAATGGGCTTGTATTTTCCGGTTATATCGGGAAGAGAATGGAAATCCTCGAAATACCGGATAAAAGATTTTTCTTTGCAACCCAGTTTCATCCAGAGTTCAGATCGAGACCATACAGGCCATCACCACCTTTTGTGGGGTTTGTCAGGGCAATGGCGGGACTGGAGGTGTCCAATGGACATTGAGAGTTTTGTGAAAAATGCAGTGGATGAGATAAAGGAGAAAGTAAGGGGGAAGGCGATAATTGCCCTCTCAGGAGGTGTTGATAGCTCCGTC
>WAJW01000140.1 GCA_015523685.1 Archaeoglobaceae archaeon | reverse complement strand
CTATTGCCGTTGTACCTGTTCCCCATTCCCCTGAGGCATCCCAGAACGTTTGAAGGGTCAGACCTGACATTCCTCGCAATTTCAGAAAGATATGTGTGCCGTGGATATATGGTGGAAAGGTACAGAAGTATTTTTTTCCTCAGTACACTTTTGTTCAGAGACCTCACAACAAGGGGGTCAATCAGGAAGATATGATTTATACCCTTCATACCTTCACCTCATCATCATAATACACATCATGCAACTGATATATATAGGTTTCTATTATTAAATTGTCAAACCATTGATGATTAACATAAAAAAGTGTGGCTTTATTAAAACAAGTGGTATGGTCTGTCCATTGTTCAGGTTTGGTGTCTCAGGATTCATTGTCCCTACCCGGCCCCGGGCCCTTATAATCCTGAGCTCTCTTTAATCATTTCCGATCGATGCATTCTGAAATTGTCGATTTTTCAACCCTTTGTCTCCTTCACAGGATACGGGTATTCAGCCCTGTCTACCATATCACACCTTTTGCTCATGAAAACTCCTCTGAACCTGAAGGGTGAGCTGAACTATCGGGTTCACACAATCCCGGGCCTTGAAGTGTAAATGGCCCTGTAAGAAAAAACGGAATGAAAAATTGAATGGCATTGCACATCATGCCTCTAAGGGGGGATGAAACAGGTTGAGTTTAGAACAGGAAGTTGCCCCACACTGCATCAATGATCCTTACCTGAGATTTCTGCCAGCCTGTGGATGATCTCTTCTCTCCTTTTGACCAGCCCTTTATAGGCTATGTAGTGAGCATGCCAGCTTATGAAGTCTCTTTCCGGCCTCAATTCATGGTTTTCGAATTTTTTTGAAAACTCTTCCGAGGACATTCCGTGATCTTTTTCAAGCCTTTTAAGGATTTCTCTGACCCTCTGCATGTCCTTCTCTATCTCCTTCAGTTCCTGAAGAAGAAACCTTCGCTCGTCCATCATAGCTTCATCATATACTCCAGAATGCTTCTGAAAAAAAGCTCACCATCTCCGGTCTCTTTCCTGCCTCTGGTCCATGAGCAGTGGGTATAGGGGTGAAATGACCTTTCAGGATGTGGCATCAGGCCAAGAACATTTCCATCTGGATTGCATATTCCCGCTATGTTGTAGATGCTTCCATTGGGATTCCACGGATATCCCGAATATCTGCCTCCGGGATCCACGTATCTGAAGACTATCTGCCCGTTCTCTTTAAGCCTCTCGAGCCACTCCTCCTCTCTGCCATCTGGAAATATAACCCTCCCCTCTGCGTGAGCGGAAGGGAACATTACAATATCTCTGTCTATACTCCCCGTGAAAGCGGTATTTCTGCTTTCCACCCTGAGAAATGTGGGTCTGCACTCAAATCTCCCGGAGTTGTTAATTCCCAGAGCCATCTCAGGTCTGTCTGAGATGGTTTTATCGAAAGCGGGAAGGGCTCCGAGCTCAACAAGAACCTGAAATCCATTGCATATGCCGAGAACCGGATATCCATTTTCTATGAATTCTTCAAGAGATTTTCTCAGAACACTTTTGATCCTGGCAGAAAATATTGCCCCCGCCCTGATGTAATCTCCCGCGGAGAAACCTCCCGGAAAAACGATGGCCGTGTAATCCCGGATGTTTCTTTTTTCCTCCTCTCTGATTGTATCGGAATAAAACTGCTTGAGATGCACCGCTTCAGCCTCAACTCCGAGATTTTTGAAAGCATGAACGGTTTCATCCTCACAGTTGGTCCCTTCAATTCTCAGAACCGCAACCCTGATCTCGTTCAGTTCCATATCATCCCCCCATAAGTGATACAATGCCACTCCGCCACAGCTCATCGAGTTCCTTAACGGAAATTGAAAGATTTTCGGTTCCTGTATTGAATCTCAGTTCCCTTCCACCTGTTCTGCCGATTATTCTGGTGGGTACATTTCTTTTATTCAGGAATTCCAGAATATCCCGGGAATCCTCCTCCCTCACCTCAACGATCCATCTTGTGGTTGACTCGGAAAAAAGAAAGACATCTTTCCTCATTTCATCCGGAACCTCAACATCACATCCAATGCCTCCACCTATGCACATCTCCGCGAGACAGGCAAAGATCCCGCCCTCGGAAGGATCATGGCATGAAAGAATGCTGAACTCCCTGAAAAGGGAAAGAAGACCCTCCATACTATTTTTTAGCCTGACCGGATCGGATCTCGGAACTCTTCCCATTTCAATTCCCCTTATCTTAGAATAGACACTCCCGCCGAATTCCTCTTTAGTCTCTCCAATGAGTATGAGCACTGAACCCCTCTTTTTGATATCCATTGTTACAGCTTTCCTGACGTCCTCAACGATACCTATGCCCATAAGGGTCGGAGTCGGAGGAACATATGAATACGGGGTCTCGTTGTAGAAACTTACATTACCGGATACGCATGGGATACCCAGAGTTCTTGCCATCCAACCGAGAGCTCTCACACTCTCCTGAAAATCTCCAAGCCTGAGAGGCTTCTCTGGATTTCCGAAGTTCAGACAATCTGCGAAGCTGTGAGGTATGGAATTCACCGAAACAAGATTTCGACACATCTCATCAAAGGCGGCGGTGGTGCCCCAGTAGGGATCGATTTTTGTATAGTATGGATTCACGTCTGCTGTTATGGCCAGTCCTTTCCACGAATCTGCAAGGGGTTTTATCACAGCAGAGTCTCCATGTGATTCATTTCCCGGAATCCCCTGAAGGGGTTTTATGATGGTATTACCCCTGACCTCATGATCGTACTGTCTGATTGCAAATTCCTTTGAAGCGATGTTTGGATGGGAGATGATTGACCTCATCACGGAAAGATAATCCACGGGTTCGGGAACTCTCCCATGAATTTCGCCCTCCCTTTTTTCCACCTTGAATGGTCTGCAATATTCGGGGCCTTTCGTAACAAATTCAATATCCATCTCATACACAAGATGGTCCCTGTAGTACACCTTGAGAATTCTATCTTCCGTTACCCTCCCGATAACATTTGCAGGGACATCCCATTTATCGAATATGTAGAGGACTTCCTCGAGATTTTCCGGCCTGACGGTGAGCATCATTCTTTCCTGAGATTCAGAGACCCATATTTCCCATGGCTTCAGGTTTTCCTCCTTAAGGGGAACCCTGTCAAGGTAAACCTCAGCTCCGTAGCCTGCTGAAAGAGCCATCTCTCCCACAACACATGAAAGCCCCCCGCCACCCAGATCCTTCATACCCGTCAGGAGTTTCTTTTCGTTGGCCTCAAGGCAGGCGTGGATAAGGGGCTCTTTTATAATCGGATTTCCAAGCTGGACGGCACCTCTTGAGCTCTCCTCAGAGGTCTCATCAAGTTCAGTGGAGGCAAATGTAACTCCATGGATCCCGTCTCTTCCGGTTCTACCTCCGGTTAAAACAAAGAGATCTCCGGCATTTCCTGCTCTGCTCCTTATTATATTCTCCTTTTTCGCTATTCCCACACATCCAACATTGACAAGGCAGTTTCCGGTATAGCCCTCATCAAAGAATATCATTCCCGCAACTGTGGGTATACCAACCCTGTTTCCATAATCCCTTATCCCGGCAACGACACCATTCATGAGATAAAGGGGGTGTTTAACACCTTTCGGCAGAGATTCAAATGGAATATCGAGAGGTCCGAAGAAAAGGGGATCGACAAGGGCGATGGGCTGGGCACCCATGCATACAACATCCCTCAGAATTCCCCCGATACCCGTTGCAGATCCACCGTAGGGCTCGATGGCAGAGGGATGGTTATGAGACTCAAGGGCAACAACATAAGCGTGATTTTCGTCAAATTCAACAACACCAGCATCTTCCTCAATTACGAGTATATTCTGAGGTGCGTTTATTCCAAACAGATATTTTTTGAGGAAATATTTCGAGCTCTTGTAACAGCAGTGCTCACTCCACGCCTGAGCAAGAGATTGAAGCTCAACATCAGTTGGATTCCTGCCTTTCGCCCTGAAGTAGTCTCTGATTCTTTTCATTTCATCGGTATTGAGGGCGAGACCCATATCTTCGCTGATCCGGGAAAGCTGGGCATCATCTGAATTCAGAATATCAATCTCGTAAACCTCAAAGGGGAGATCTTTTTTCAGGTACACAGACATCACCATGGAGATTGTTTATTTCATAACAATTCGGTAGCTCTGAATCACAGGATTTGCAAGCAGTCTCTCGCACATGTCCTCAAGAATATTTCTTGCTCTCTCCTCATCCTCCTCATCCATGTGGATTCTGAACATTTTTACGGTTTCAACGTTTCTGACAGTGGAAAAACCCAGTAGTTTCAGGGCTTTCAGCGTGTTTTCCCCTTCAGGATCCGCCACTCCTTTTTTCAGCTCTATGTAAACTTCAGCTATCATGCAGTTCAAAGTTGCATCAAATGATATAAAATATGAGCGATTTGCTTCATGGTCCCCCTGAACAGGAAGGCTTTAAATACGAGTTTAAGGGTATAGGGGTTATGCCAAAAATAATACCCCATAAGCACTGTGTGGTATGCGGAAAGGCAATAGAGGCACATGAGGTTTACTGTTCGGATGATTGTGAGAAGAGCATGAAGGACAGCCAGAAGAAGCAGAGGATATTTTTCATCGTACTGTTCGCCCTCATACTGTTCATGATGTTTATCTCATACATGGCACCGAAAGGTTAAAAAGGTTAATACTGTATAATTTATGGAGTGATGCTGGATGAAAAAAATCAATATTGCAGTGACATTTCTGCTCATGACACTTGTGGGAGTGCATCCCGTACTTGGAGGCATAGAGATAAATCACGTTGATGTGAATTATGGGCTCAATAGCGTCACCGTCAGTATGGATTACACTCTGGACGGCATTGAGAAACTCTACATGATGTTCATCGGGGGGGACTCGATTAAAGATAGAATCGCAGATATGTTTTCAGGAGAAAACATCGAGATAAAGAGCATAAATGACACCCGTGCTGTTGTTGAAATCCACAACTGTGTCGAGTTCAACGGAGAGAAGTACATCTTTCATGGAATAGATCTTCCGGGGATTATAAATTCGATCACCCTCAGATTTCCTTCAGGTCTCGAGATTGGATATGAGGATGCAAGAGGAATACCCCAGGCCATATATCCGGGATTTTAATCCCTGTTTTCAAACCTCTCTTCTGAAAGCTTTACAAGCATTTTTATTGCAGAATCAAAGTCCATGCCCTCCCTCACAACAGGGATGTTGTCCATGTAGACAACCCTCTTTCCCATCCTGATGGCCGTATCCGTTGCAACATCAACAGCAGCGCCTTTCAGCTCTGTCAGAAGCAGATCTGCCCTGTTCAGCCCATCGAGGTCTTTCCTCAGCTTTGGTCTGTTGGAGAGGGCAGATGAATATCCAACAACTGTACAGTCATGATTTTCCTCGAGATATGGAACTATTATTCTCTCCATTAAATTCTTTCCTGCTGTAGATGCGACAAAGATTTTCAGCCCCTTAATGCTGTCGAGGGGATACGGCCTGAAAACGGTGTAAATCTTTTCTGCCTCGTATCTGCCAAATATATTCCTCAACCCCTCCTTTTTTTCCTCAGGAATGAAATGATCCTCCCACATGGTTATTACGATCAGGTCAGCCATCTTCAATCTGAATGGCCCGAAATATCTGTCGAAATACCATTCAGGGGACATGGCACCGGCAACTGTGATGTAAACATCTGCCTTCACGGGAGGTATGGCCGATCCGCTACCCTCGACAATAACATGTGATGGGGAAAGATCATTGACCACTTCTGCACCGTCCAGCATGTTGGAGTACCATACCCTGCCAGCAAATCCGCCTCCACATCTCCTCGTCCCGACTGTCTTTATTCGGGACATCAGGGCATCCTCCCAGTGATCGCTGGCGGTATGCTTCCCTTTTTTCGACTCCTCCAGAAGTTTTTCAGGTGTGAGATCCATCTCATCAATTACCTCCGGTTGCGGAGGACCGCCACGCCCCATTGTGAGCACAACAACCTCTTTTCCCATATCTTTCAATTTTCTTGCGATAAACGCTGAGACAGCCGTTTTACCAACTCTCTTTCCCGTTCCTATTATTCCGATCGAGGGTTTATTCAGCACCTGTTTCTGTTGAGGAGGAAGAAAATGAAAATCCGGCCCGAGGTATTCTATCTGGCTGGATGCCAGTACACATGCTATTCTGAATCTGCTCTCGTAGTCAACTACGGGTTCGTCGCTCAGATCAATTGCTATGTCCGGATCAAATTTTTCTATTGCATCCTCGATTCCCCTTTCCACCTCTCCGAACACAACAGGAATCCCAAGATATCCCTCAACCTCATCCCTGCTACCTATTTTCTCGCTACCCCCGAGAAAGTAAGCACCGACCACTTCATAAT
>WAJW01000139.1 GCA_015523685.1 Archaeoglobaceae archaeon | reverse complement strand
ATAGACTTCTGGGTTAATACCTGTTATTGATACGATAGGCTTATATCATCAGATCTGGAATATTTCTGAGTTTCTGCAATCTGTCGTTATGTAAGGGATATGAACAAAAAAGAGAGACGCCGAGGAAGGGATTTGAACCCTTGCGTCCCAGAGGGACACAGGCTCTCCAGGCCTGCGCCTTAGTCCACTCGGCCACCTCGGCACTGATGATGGATTGATTTCTTGTTAAATAAAAACTTTCCTCTGATGTTCCTCTCTGCCCCATCCCGTACAAAGATTAATAACCATGCATGAAGTACATTGAACCATGAGCAGATTCAGAATTGAGAATGACTCACTTGGTGAAGTGAAGGTCCCCGTCGATGCCCTCTGGGGGGCAAATACACAGAGAGCCCTCGAAAATCGCGTCAGCAGGTATGAATTTCACAGAGAGTTTCTTGTAAATCTAGCAATGATAAAAAAATACGCCGGAGAGGTTAATTCAGAGCTCGGGCTTATTGACCATGAAACTGGAGAAGCGATATCCCGCGCATCAGACGAGGTGATAAATGGACTTCATTTCTCTCAGTTCCCCCTTGATGTCTTCCAGACCGGATCAGGCACATCCATCAACATGAACATGAATGAGGTTATAGCCAGAATTGCGTCGAGGATAACAGGAAAGAAGATTCATCCAAATGATCATGTTAATCTCTGTCAGTCAAGCAACGATACCGTGAAATCAGCATTTCTGATAACGGTGAGAACAGAGCTTGACAAACTTCTCGATTCCCTCAATCGCCTCTCTCTAACTTTTCAGAAAAAATCAGAAGAATTTTCAGATGTGATAAAGGTCGGTAGAACCCATCTCATGGATGCAGTTCCGATTACTCTCGGAATGGAGTTCTCTTCCTACAGAGAGCAGATAGAATTATGTGCAGAAGAGATAAAAGGAAGATTTCATGAACTTGAAATGCTCCCCCTTGGAGGCACTGCTGTTGGCACGGGAATAAACGCACATCCGGAATTTGGAGAGAGAGTCATTGAGAAGATATCCGAACACACGGGTATCTCATTCAGACCCTCACGTAACAGATTTTATGCCCTTGCAACAAACGACACCATGGCAGGTGTTATGGCATCACTGAACAGAATTGCCATGAGTATGATGAAGATCTCCAATGATATAAGACTGATGGCCTCAGGACCTCGTGCAGGACTGGGAGAAATAAAATTGCCTGAAATTCAACCGGGCAGTTCCATAATGGCAGGGAAGGTCAATCCGGTCATTCCAGAGATAATGATCCAGGTCTGTGCCTACATCATGGGAAATACAACAGCGGTTTCCATTGCAGGGCAGAGCGGGCTCTTCGATCTTCACGTGATGACTCCATTTTCAGGATATATAATTCTCGAATCCATACAGATTTTAAAGAATTCGATGGACCTCATGAACGAAAAATGCATTTCTGGAATAAAAGCGAATAGAGAGAGATGTCAGGAACTTGTTGAAAAATCACTCATGCTTGCCACACCTCTTTCGGGCATAATCGGATACGACAAAACTGCTGAAGTTGTGAAAAAAGCCGAGGAAACTGGGAAAGGAATTATGGATATCGTCGTTGAGGAAGGGCTTCTCTCTCCTGAAAAAGCCAGGGAACTGCTTAACCCGGAGAATATGCTGAGACCCGGATTGTTCAAGAGTGCCTAACCAACGTTCCATCCTGTGTAGTACCTTGCACCGCACTGGGGGCATATCAGGATTATTCTGTATTTACCCTCATCTCTGAGAAATGAAACGTGAAAACCATATTCATATCCACATGATGGGCAAACTCGAAATTCATTTTCCGGGCTTACCTCCATGATATCGTCCGAAACACCCATGCAGAATCATCTGGCCGGCATGTTATTAAAAATTGCCTCCATGATTATTAATTGAAAACCACAGCATGGGAGTATCCCCCTTAAAAGGTATCTGAGCCACATTTTGAAGAACATTTTATATATTAGAAATTCACATAGAATTTATCTCGTGCACTGTTTTCGTAAGGGTGAGACAAGATGGTAAGACGGATGAAGATAATCAACGACCCCTCAGATCTGGTACCCATACTCCAGATATTTTCATCGAAAACGTACAAGAGAGTTTATGATGAGCTTAACAAAGGATGGCGAACAATGGACGAGCTGAAAACGGTTGTGAATGGTGATATCGAAAATGCCCTTAAAATCCTTAAAAAGGGGGGACTTGTTGAGACCCAGTGGAGGATGCCCGAAAATCCGGGGGAAAGTCCGGTAAAGGAGTACAGATCGACATATTCAATAGTCAATGCAAATTTTCAGTGCAGTATGAAACACATAAATGAACTTCTTGAAGTTGCATTCATGCCTGAAAACATGGTGGAGGAATATACCAGCAGAATTATGGAGGAACTCAAAAAAGGGAACACGTCCCTGGTGCATATAGGACGGGCCCTTGATCTTGAACCCGTATTCATAAAAGGAATTGCCAAAAGGTCTCTAAAACTTAACGTTAAAGGAGCGAGAGTGGAGCTGGCAAGAGAGGAGGAGCTCTGACTCGTGATACGGGATATTCTCAATAAATTAAAATGGCATCCCGATTATGAATTTTCCAGAGTTAGAATTGTATACATTTCAAGACCTGAAGGGAAATCAGAGATAACAGGAGATGAGATCCGTGAAATAGGGGGCAGATTCATTGTGCTCCATGACGAAACCCATATACCTCTCCACAGAATACTCGAAATACATCATGAGGATGAAATACTGTGGAGGAAAGGTGAGAAAACTATATAACACGTTCAGTCCATGCCATTCTGGTGAGCAGGATGAAGAATGTGATAAGAAGCAGGTTTCATAAGGATATGGATGAACTTGCCCTGAAATTCACCTCTTCAATTGAATTCGACAGATATCTTTTTGAGTATGAGATCTTGGTGAATAAAGCTCACGCCCTGTCCCTTCTCAAAGAGGGTCATCTGTCCAGAGAAGATGCCATAAAGATACTCGAACATCTCGAAAAATTGAATGAGGGAGAGATAAAGGGTGGTTATGAGGATATACATGAAGCGGTGGAAGCCAGATTAATTGAGATGATCGGAGAGGATACCGCAGGCAAACTTCACACAGGAAGATCGAGAAACGATCAGATTGCAACCTGTATGAGAATGCTAACAAGGGGCCTTATACTCGAGTTTTTGAAAGAGAATCTTGCTCTCAGGAAGGTATTTCTTCAGAAAGCTGAGGAGTATCATGGAGATATTATGGCCGGATTCACACACCTTCAGTTTGCTCAGCCCACGTCACTCTCCCACTGGATAATTGCCTATCATGATATTATTGAAAGGGATTTTGAGAGAGGCCTTGAAATCCTTGACAGAGTTAACCTCTGCCCTCTTGGAAGCTCTGCCTTTGCATCCACAGGATTTACCCTTGACAGGGAGTTTACCGCTGAATTGCTGGGGTTCAACGGGATTCTTGAAAACACCATGGATGCAGTATCTTCAAGAGATTTTATTATCGAATCCCTTTTCCTGTCTGTTTCATCAATGCTTAATCTGAGCAGAATTGCAGAGGATATCATTGTATGGAGTTCAGAAACGGGATACATCGACCTTCCTGAGGAGTTTGCCTCCACCAGTTCCATAATGCCTCAGAAGAAAAATCCTGATGTTGCAGAGCTGATAAGGGCCAGGACAGGGACAATTACCGGTCACCTGATAGCGGTTATAACCACGTATAAGGCTCTGCCATTCTCATACAACAGAGATCTTCAGGAGATGAACCCTCACATTCTTGGCCTTGAAAGCGCTACAATCTCTCTTAAAGTTATGAAAGAGATGTTCAGCAGGATAAAATTCAGAAAGGATGTTATGAGAGAGAAAGCGGGTAAAAATTATTCTACAGCAACGGAAGTTGCGGATACCCTCGTGAGGAAATGCGGTATACCCTTCAGAACAGCTCACAGAATCGTTGGAAAGCTGGTTGCAGATGGGATGGAGATCTCTCTCAGCAGTATCGAAAAAACCTCACTTGAAGTAGCAGGAATATCGTTGAAGGCACTTGGTCTTGAGGAGAGGGATATAATGGAGGCCATCGATCCCGAGAAGGCTGTGGAGAAGAGAAAAAATACCGGAGGACCTTCTCGAGAGGCTGTTAAAAAGATGATGATGGCGAGAAATGAGAGATTGAAATCCGATGAAGAAATTCTCGCATCAAAAATCGAGAAGATTGAGGAATCTGTTAAAAGGCTTGAAACAATAACAAGGAGAGTCCTGAATGGAGGGTAAAAGAGTCAGAGTTAAATCAGGAAACAGGACGTATGAAGGAACAGTAATGCCGTCTCCCACCGGAAGCCTCGTGCTAAAGCTTGATAGCGGATACAACATAGGATTTGTCGAGTATGATGATGTGAAGATTATCGGAGAAGACGAAAGGCTGGTAAAGATAGAACCCCCGCTTGAGAGAGACCCTGATAAACCCACAGTATCCATTCTCTCCACCGGCGGAACAATAGCGAGCAGAGTTGATTACAGAACTGGAGCGGTTACAAGTCAGTTCACCGCTGAAGAGATAGCAATGATCGTCCCGGAAATTTCGGAGATATGCAATATAGAGGCGAGGGAGATATTCAGCATTCTGAGCGAGAACATGAAGCCGGAATACTGGCGAACACTTGCACGGGAGATATACAGGGAGATCAAGAAGGGGGTTTCTGGCGTGATAGTGACCCATGGAACAGACACGATGCACTATACCTCTTCTGCCATCTCTTTCATGCTGTCCACACCCGTGCCCGTTGTGTTTGTTGGTGCTCAGAGAAGTTCTGACAGACCCTCAAGCGATAGTGCCTCAAATCTTATCTGCTCTGCGAGAGTAGCGGTAAGCGATATCGGTGAGGTTGTCGTGGTCATGCACGGGAGCACATCAGATGATTATTGCCTCATACACAGGGCCGTTAAAGTCAGGAAAAATCATACCTCCAGAAGGGATGCATTTAAGACTGTAAATGACTTCCCTGTGGGTAAAGTCCTGTATCCCTCTGGTAAAATCGAACTCAGAAACCTCATGTTCAGTAGAGGGGAGAGAGAGTTAAGGATAAGAGATTCCCTTGAAGAAAAATGCGTTCTTATAAAATTTTTCCCGGGACTGAATCCCGAAATACTCAACTTTTACCACGAGAGAGGGTACAGGGGATTTGTCATAGAGGGAACCGGTCTCGGTCATGTTTCATCAGACTGGATCGAAACTCTGAACGAGATCTGTCAGGATTCGCTTGTGACAATGACTTCCCAGTGCCTCAATGGGAGGGTTTGCGACAGGGTGTATGACACTGGAAGGGATCTTCTCAGAGCAGGAGTTATCGAGGGTGAGGACATGACTCCCGAAACGGCACTTGTCAAAACAATGTGGCTTCTGGGCAACTATGATCTTGATCAGGCCAGAGATCTGATGAGGGTGAATCTGGTTGGCGAAATCAGAGATAGAACGGAGTGGTTTGAGGATGCATGCTGAACCGGATTATCATGAACTGGGTCTTAGAGTTGGGATAGAAGTACACCAACAGCTGAACA
Organism: Archaeoglobaceae archaeon; assembly: GCA_015523685.1. Classification (GTDB taxonomy): domain Archaea; phylum Halobacteriota; class Archaeoglobi; order Archaeoglobales; family JdFR-42; genus WAJW01. The sequence continues at coordinate 3,231 of WAJW01000139.1, read as the reverse complement.
CGCAGCATAAGCTTTTCTGCAGATGTCCTGTGACCCTGAGAGAGAAAGAGGATAGCTGTATGAAATTTTCCAGATTTCTGAGAGCCACAAAAAGTGAACTGGGGGAGGAAGATGCAGCGGCAAGGGAAGAGATGGCAAGAAGCAGGAAATTCACATACAGGTTTTATGATTCTACCTGTCTGGTTGAGGCTGATGAAGAACCTCCCGGAGAGCTGAACAGAGAAGCGTTAATGATTGCCCTTGAGATAGCCCTCCTTCTGAATATGAACGTGGTTCAGGAAGTCCATACGATGAGAAAGATAGTTGTGGACGGATCAAATACAACTGGCTTTCAGAGAACAGCCCTCATTGCCATGGATGGATACGTGGATGTTGAAGGAGAGAGAATCGGAATTGATACCCTCTGCCTCGAGGAGGAGGCTGCACAGAAAATAGGCGAGATGGAGGGTGGAATCGAATATTCCCTTGACAGGCTTGGAATACCTCTTGTTGAGATCGGCACCACCCCGGAGATCAAAACCCCCCAACAGGCAAAGGCTGTTGCAGAGACCATTGGCATGATACTGAGATCCACTGAGAAAATAAAGAGGGGTCTGGGCACAATCAGGCAGGATGTTAACGTCTCAATCAGGGATGGTGCAAGGGTTGAAATTAAAGGAGTTCAGGAACTTGAATTGCTCGATAAGATCGTCAAAAACGAAGTGATCAGGCAGATAAACCTCCTCAAAATACGGGACAGATTGAGAGAGAGAAAAGCTGAAGTTGTGAAAGAGATATTCGATGTTACAGAGATTTTTCACAAAACTGAATCTAAAATCCTCAGGAAAAATCTCAAAAAAGGGGGAATTTTTGCCATTCTCCTGAAAGGATTCTCAGGAATCGTCGGAGAAGAGATTGTTCCGGGAAGAAGACTTGGAACTGAATTTGCCGATATTGCCAGAATGTTCGGTCTGGGAGGGATATTTCATACAGACGAGCTTCCCGGATATGGTATATCGTCAGATGAGATTGAAAAACTGAGGGAACAGGTTGGAGCGGAGAAAAATGACTGTGTTGTAATGGCCGGAGGAGAAACCTCAAGGGTCATCTCTGCCCTGAAAAGGATAATCGACAGAGCTGAGTATGCATTGATGGGGGTTCCGGAAGAGACCAGAAGAGCTCTCGATGACGGAACAACCGCATATCTCAGACCCCTTCCCGGTGCTGCAAGGATGTATCCTGAAACCGATGTGCCTCCGGTGAGGATAACAGAGGAGATGATTGAAAACATAAAACTGCCCGAGCTCATAGAGGATAGAATTGAGAGGTTCATGAAAACATACGGGTTGAACAGAGACCTGGCAACACTCATAGGCAGATCTGGAAAACATGCCCTCTTTGAGGAACTGGTGAAAGATGGTCATCAGCCATCTCTTGTTATAAGGACTCTTGAAATGCTACCTTCGGAAATCGAACGAGAGGGTTACAGAACCTCCAATCTCAGAGATGACCATTTCAGAATGATCTTCAAACTCCTTAAAGATGGGAAAATAGCAAAGGAGGGGATTGAAGAAATTCTCAAAAAATTCTGTGAAAATCCGGAATTGAGTCTTGAGGAGATTGAACAGGAGCTGGGTGGAGCTGGCCTGGATGAGCTCGAGAGGTTTATCAGGGATCTCGTGAATCAGAAATCCGCACTTATTGAAGAGAGAGGCAAAGGGGCATTCAGCCCCCTGATGGGACTGGTGATGAAAGAGTTCAGGGGAAAGATCGATGGAAAAACGATAAGTGAGATTCTGATGACGGAGATTGAAAAATTTCTTGAAAAAAAATGAACTCAAAGGAAAAACTGAGATCAATCAATCCTGAATTTGTTGAATACTATGAAAATATTGATTCCTCAGATGAATTCTTCACTTACACAGACAGATTCCTCAGGAAGTGCATAAGGATCAACACCCTCAAGATGGATGAAAGCAGCCTTGTAGCAGTATTGACCGAGAGATACAGGATAGAGAAAATCCCCTTCGTGGATTTCGGTTACTATATCGATCATACATCTCCCGGAAACACACCTGAACACCAGCTTGGGTACTATTTTGTTCAGGAATCCGTATCCATGATTCCACCCATGGTTCTTGGTCCGGAACCGGGTGAGACTGTTCTGGACATGGCAGCGGCACCCGGAGGAAAAACCACCCAGATAGCACAGTATATGAAGAACAAAGGATGTATAATCGCAAATGATCTGAAACCAAAACGGGGTAACATTCTTTCGGCCAACATTCAGAGAATGGGTGTTACAAACACTGTGGTTACGATAAAGGATGGGAGATATTTCAAAAGAATGCAAAACAAATTCGACAGAGTTCTTGTTGATGCACCCTGCTCTAACACAGGATTGATAAGAAAAAATTATCGCTTTCTGAAAGAGTGGAGTTATAGCAAAGTCCTGAAAATGTCAGAATTACAGAAAGAACTCATTATGGCTGGTTATAAAGCTCTGAAACCGGGTGGAGTTCTTGTTTATTCCACGTGCACCCTTGAACCGGAGGAGAATGAGGAGGTTGTAGATCATCTGCTTTCTCGCACAGATGCAGAGACTGAAAAGATCAGGATAAACATAAGGGCGAAAAAACCATTCACCGAATTCGGGGGTAAAGAATACGATTCAGGAGTGAAAAATTGTTTAAGAATTCATCCACAGGACAATGACACAGAGGGATTTTTTGTGGCAAAGGTGAGGAAGAGTTGAAAGAGGCAGAGCCATCTGAAAAGGAGGATATATTCAGATTGCTGATCCAGCAGTTTGGGATAGACACATCCCGCATTGAAAATTTCAGATTTTTTATCAGCCCGAATGGAAGAATCTTTATTCTCAGCTGTTCTGAGTATCCGGAGATAAAGGATAAGTACTTCATGGGATGTTATTTTGGAAGAAAGGAGAGAGATGGTCTGAGACTGTCCATAGAAGGGTCTCAGATGGTAGGAATGCATGCAAAAAAAGGGATAGTGGAAGTAACCCGCGAGGAATTTGAAAAATGGATGTCGGGACAGGATATCAGTAGAGAGAATATCCATGGGTACGTTATTCTTAAATGGGGCAACCTCATTCTGGGATGTGGAAAGGGTAATGGAAGATACATAAAAAACTGGATACCCCGGGACAGGAGGGTGAGTGAATAAATGGAGAGAATTTCCATGATAAGGAGAAGGTCAGAAAGGATATACGAAGCAGGCAAAAAGGTTGTT
>WAJW01000138.1 GCA_015523685.1 Archaeoglobaceae archaeon | reverse complement strand
CTCTCGCCTTCACTTTTCCATCATCCCCTACAACAGCAGTCACCTTACCTATTCCCCATATGTCAAACTCAATTTCCTTTCCTTTCAAAGATTTCAGTTTAGATCTGACTTCTTCATCAGAAAAGTTTATCCAAGATTCCACAGTCTGTGCAAGAATTTGCAACTGACCATCAATAAGGGCTTTATCCATATCTATAGACATATTAATTCCCTCCTTCCAATTCTATCAGATATTGATTACCACACTTCGGGCATTCAGGTTCATAAATTAAATCATCTTCTTTGAGCTCAGCAGAACACTTTGGACACAGATATCCGTATGACATCTTTACTAGCCTTTCTTTATGTCCTGTCATACAACTCGGACAGATACAAGCCATAAAAGTTTCCTCTTCTGACCCCTGCCATTCACATGCATTGCAATAATAAATTTTTGCCAAATTTCCTCACCTCACTCTTGCCCCACGGGGCAAACAGCTATACAGGTTGTACAGCACGGAAACTTACCAATTTCTGACATCCACAGATCAAGTCTCTCGAACTTGGGATATTTCTTTTTGTATGCAGGTAATACTTTAAGCGCACTTGGTTTAGCCTCTATCCAGTCCATTGGAGGTTCATCCAGTCCCGACACAATCAATGCACCGGTGATACCCCAGAGACATCTGTTTCTGTCAAAATTGTATGGAGGTCGCTCATCTGGGTCAATAGCTCTTGGTCTGCACTCTTCAGCACATATCTTACACTCTTCGGGACACAACTTTCCTACATATTTTGGTCCATCAACTTTCAACGGCGCATTAGTGAGAACACTTCCAAAAATCACTCTTGGCCCGTGTTCTTCAGTCAGCAAGATATTGCCTTTTCCCTCTTCTCCCAATCCTGCAAGTTGGGCAATATATCTCTGCAGATAAGGCTGTAAAATACCACCTCGAAGGCTCAACTCCATGGGAATCTTAGTTGAAAGTGGTACTGCTCTATAACCTTCTTTTTCAAGCATTCTGGCAATCTTATTTGAAATCATATCGGTTTCCCTCTCCAAAGACACGTAAGCAAAACCTCTTGAAATCGAGACATCATTGATGCTGTCAGGATCAATATCGAATACCCCTTCAGGAATTGGAACGTAGAAAGACAGTACTGTCTTTGCATCCTCAATGAGTTCATATGGATCGAATTCCTGGTGTGGTGGATTCTTCAACAGTTCTGCATTGGCCACACCTGCTTTACCTGCTCCAAGTTCGATACAGTATTCTTTAATTTTTTCTGTAAACTCTTCCATTACAAAGACCTCCCTTCTATTATGGTCATCCATATTTACATTAAAAAACATTTATATATACGTTTTGGTTTTTCTATCATAAATTATAATCCAACCCTTGGAACGCTTCCAGAATTTTTGAGGCATACTGGGCTGAATAGGTTTCAGATCTATCATATTTTAATATCATTGAACACATATCGATTATTTCTGAGATGACTTTTCTGTATTTAGGCGATTTAAACTCATCTGGAAATGATCTTCTGTAATCCTTCAGCATTGCCATCATAACAAGGAAATAATCAGCTTCGAATGGTGATTGCTGAATGATTCTCAAATATCCTCTGAAAAAAGGGTGTTTATGTGTAAGTAATGGATTCTGAACATCATCTGGAAGAGATGCATTTGGAAAGATGTAATATTTTTTATACCTATCCCACAGATCACTATTTTTAAATATAGAAAGTTGAGGATTGCTCATGATCATCACATCATAGATATTTTTATCAAGTTTATTGTTGGCTTTTACACATTTCAGCATAGCCCATAAACACAATCTTATCGTCTTCAAAAGATCTATCATTTCTGTTTTTGGTGTGACGAGTATGAGATACAAGAGCAAGTAAAACTCATTTTCAGGAGGATCTGTTTTTTCGACACAGATCTCTATCCCCTTCTTTATGTCATTTATTTTAAAACCTTTTCTTAATTCCATAAGTATTCTATCTGAACCCGATTCAATTCCAAATCCAACGCTTCTGAAATTTGTTTTCTTTAATTCAGTTATTATTTCCTCATCAATTTTGTCTATTCTCGTCATACATGTAAAACTGACCTTTTTGTGAATTCCACTTTTCCTTATTTTTTTGCATAGATCAATCACATATTTTTTATTGGCGGTAAAGGTTTCATCATGAAATTTAATACTTATCAGATCGGGGTACTGAGCGAGAAGTTTCTTTATCTGGTTTACCACCCTATCTGTCCTGTACTGAAGATATCTCCTTCCAAACATGTGTTTAACCGCGCAGAAATTGCAATTGAAGGGACATCCCCTGCTGGTATGAAGCCTAACAAATTTGTGTTCTTTATAATCAGAAAAAACGTTTAAATCCACAGAATCCCAGTCAGGGTCTGGATAATCATTAGGATCTATTGGTGGAGGAGGGTCCGTTAATATAATCTCACCATTAACTCTAAATCCAATTCCAGGAATTTTCGAAAGATAATTCTTTTTTGTCTTTTCATCTTCAAGAACACCCTCACAGACAAGTTCCAGTAATTTTTTTATCCTGTCTTCTCCGCAACCCATTACAACAATATCAGTTGGAGTATATTTCAAAACATCAATCGGGGATGTTGAAGCCCACCACCCTCCTGTTATGATTGGAGTGGTCGGAGCTACTTCTTTTGCCAGCTCAGATGCCCTTATTACCTTTTCAGCAATAGGTGATTTCGATGAAAAACAGATTATATCTGCCCATTTAAAAGATTTGATTAGTTCGTTTTCGATATCCGAAATATATGAATTTCCAAAGATTTTTATATCGTAGTTCTCTTTTTTCAATATAGATGAGAATATGAGAAAACCAGTATGGGGAGAGGGATAGGGTGAGAACGGGTCCTGGGGAACCATCAGGACTCTCTTATTCTTGTTCTCTTTCAGGATTGAATCCTCCATATAAGCACCGTTTAAATATCATGCCCAAATGATCAAGCAGTTCCCTTGCCTCTCGATATTTAACAGTATCTTTTCTGTAGACAATCGAATTTTTTATGAGCATCTCTTCTGAAGCAGGTGGTCCGAGTGATACCGGTTTGTCAAGAGGATGGGCCATCTGATCTTTAACATACCACACTTCCCCCTCTTTAAACACGTATCTTCTTCGAGCATCGAACATAAGTCCATTTTCATCAAGTCTCATTGAAGAGCCATGAACAGTTATTCCCCTCAAAGCACTCCTTGCAGGATCAAATAATTCCGTTTCAAGGAGTTCTTTGGCATGTTTTTCAAGATCCCTTGCTCTTGCCTCCATGAGTTGTCTCCCAGAATATGTTACGTGATCTACTCCTCTATACCTCACACTGTATAATCTGGATCTGAAAACGGGAACGAGAGGAGAATGGTATACCGAATCTGTAAACTGAAGAAATTCTATTGCATCTCCATGCTGTGCTCCTGGTGTAGGTGGAACCATCTTTAAAATGGGATCATCCTGTAATTTGAGATCATCAAGTGGGGGATGTATTGCCCTGTACCCCGAACCGGGTTCTCTGTGACCCAGCAACAGTACAAGTTCTTCATCAGGTATTTCTCTTATTTTTCTGAACTCAGTTTTTGGATTGAGTATAGTGGATCTCCTTGATGCAACTCTGTCATTACCCGGATAATTGAAACTCATCAACCACTCCCTCCTGGTTTCAGTATGTCTCTGTCACCTGCAAAATGAAACTCTCTTTTTGCACCTTTTGCTATTTCTTTCCTCACATATCTGAAATCAAAAATGAGATTTGGATCTGAAAATGCCGCCTTAACAATGGGACTTAGTATCCATGGATGACCTCTTGCCACGTGGCTTGCGGTAATTCCACCAATCGGAAAGGCTGAGTGAGCAACCATTGAGGAGAAAATATTCGGACCTCTCAATTCCGGAACAAGAGCTCCATCCGGAAATGTGGATACAAGATCAGGAACACTGACAAGATCCACTGCGTCTCCTCCTCCCCATGCATTTCTACCCATTGCCTCCTTTACTAGGTGGGAATAAACGTAATGCCCTGCCAGAAGACTTGCAAGGGAGTTTCCCGTTGCCAGTCCCGTCGCTACAGACGCAACTGTAGAGATAACGTTTAACCTTATCCCACCACCCCAGTGCTCTTCGAGTAAAACTGGATAGTTATCGTACTCATCAAGAACATGACATACGGACTCCTGAGATATCTCTTTTATAATATTCGCATCTGGCTTTACGGTAGCATATCCTCCATATTTATGCTGTATCCATTCATCCATATATCTGCAAAATTCGTCCAGAACCTCGTTGGTATAAATGGAAGCAGTTCCATTAACTGGACCAACACCACCACCCATGTATCCTCCCCACCATATCAGGTCGTAAAGTATTCCCCCAAGGGCAATTGATTCCATGATGTACGTCAGAGAATCGGATACCCTGTCCGCTTGGCATATATCACCTATGTAACCATAAGGTATCCCGCCGAATTCATTTGGTGCCCTTGCCCTTCTTGGCCATGTTGTATTTCCAAGAGTAATGACCTGTGCATGTTTTCCTGCAAATGCAAAATCTGCAAGTGGTGCACCACCTCCAACCGAATATGCTGCGATAAAAGCGAGCACAGTTTGCTGAGAAGCCCATCTGTGGACTATGCCTCCGTCGGCAATTCTCACGGCAAGGGTAGGCACCCTCGTGACCTGAAATATCTTTGATCCAATCTCATCATTAATCCTGCCGGCACTTTCTTCTGGAAAAAGCCTATCCACATCAATAACAAACCTCTGATCGAGGGAATCCTTGAGCTCACCATCACCTGTGAGTATCTTTGCATAGGAGTCTTTGGTTAGTTCTGGATTCACTTCAGCCATGTGTTCCTGAGCGACCACTCCACCCGGAACAGTGTGATTGACCACTTCCATATAATGGTTGATTGTTTCAGGTGTGACCTCTTTTCCAAGACGCTCCCTGAGAATCCTGTGGGCAAGGTCTAAACCCATTATAACAGATCTCTTGATATCATCTCCCATTTGCTGTATTGCAGAATTGTTAATGAGCTGTAAATCATCCCTCTCACAGAGAGTATCTGTTGATGAAATATAGAGGGGCTCATAGAACCTCTGTCCGAGAGGTACACCAATATCCTCTCTATCTCTCAGGTATATGGGAATTCCCCTACTTTCAGCTATTTGTTTAGCTCTTTTTATGAATTCCTGTTTTCTCTTGGATTGTTTCCATCCCCCGAAATGATAAAAAGACGTGTGCTTGTCAGTAATATCATCTGTATCAAAGATCTCTTTTAGCCTTTCAACCATCAAATTTCTTTTTTCATTCATTTTTCTCACCTTCAAGTGAATATACTATTTTTCTATGAATGTCAGAGAGCTCTGGAAGTGCTTTCCTTAACTTGAACATAATTTTGGATACTGTATCTGGTACGAATAGCTGGGTACCAACATCAAAACACATAGCTGCACATAAACATGGTATTAGAAAACCTCTTGACCCTTTAACAGACACATGCTCTCCTGAAAAAACTCCAGCACCCCCACCTCCATATATGGAATGACTTAGCCAGTTCATAAAAATTGCAGATCCCATAACTCTTCCGAATTCAACCGATGGCAATCCGGTAAAGATCTGAAGTAGATCGTTATATGATGATATTATTGAACCAGCATTCTGTGCACTTCTTATGGCTCCAGAACCAATTATTGTTGCGGCTAACTGTCCAGAAGCTGCATAAGCATTCCACAGTGGCAGGTCTTTAATTCGATATTGTCCTTCTCGATTCTCAATGATTCCGTCATTGACAGCTTTTTGAACCACTAACTCAACGACATCATGTACTGTTCCGTTTCTACATTCTCTGATAAGTTCATATGTTAAATTATTGGCATTTAGACCCTGAAATGCAAATCCGAGCTGATACAACCTTTTATACCACCCTACAGAATATCCACACTCATATGCAGATCCGTACTCCAGCAGCCAGGCTAAGGAGATGGAATCAAAAACTTTTTTACCGCTTAACGCCACAATGTCATTAACTGAAAGACTTCTATAAGATGATGAAAGCCCCTCTATTTTGGTAGGCACTTTTAAAAAACTTTTAAGCAAACCAGTTGGTGACACGCTCTGGGGGTATCTACCAAGTAATGCTGTTTTTACCATATCAATACCATCAAAAATATCCAGATCGAAACATTCTGCGATAGATTGTGTTAGCGCGACAGATGTTTTAAGAATTGGTGATGAAACAGAATCACAGGCTATCTCTATATCAGAAAAAGGCAATTTTATAACGAGCAATCCGTCAATCGTTACGATTTCCTCTGGTTCAAGGTATTCTCTAAGCTTTTCAACAATTATCTCTTTATTTTCAATTATTGGTAGATCCACCCCTGCACCGAGGATTTTACATTCATTACCAACAATCATCTCCCCACCAACAGTACCCTCTCTGAGAGTACTTTCCAGAGCATTCAGATCTATGAAAATAGTTCTTCTGAACGTTCCGAGCATATTTCTCAAAGCTTTATTTGATTTAAGGTCGAGTGAAGTCATTGGGATATCTTCTACAATCAACTTTCCGTTCTCGTCATAGAAATCTAATCTCATACACCCACCCTTGTTAATTGTAATAAATGATAATATATATAAGAATTTCCCTGAATGTAACACATTAAAGATCATATTTTCTAAAAAGCACTTTACCCACCCATACAGTAAAAACTTACCGAAAACTATTTATCAGCCCGAAGATTGCTAATTCAGGCAGGAAGGTGGTGAATTTGGAAAAGAAGAAAGGTGCGATAGTGATTACGGGTCATGGAAGTAGGCTACCTTACAACATGGAAGTTCTTCAATTTATTAAAGAATCGCTGAAAAAAGATGATAGTTTTAACGGTTTCAAGATCGAAATAGGATTTGTCCAGATAAACTCTCCGAAACTTTCAGAAGTCCTAGAACATCTGATTAAAGATGGCTACAGAGAAATAATTGTAGCGCTTGTTTTCATTTCGAGAGGAATACACACAGACAAAGACATCAGAAAGGTGGTGGAGGAGATAACCGATAGACATAAGGATGTAGAAATAACCATAACAAACCCTGTTGGAAAAGATAAAAAGCTTGTGGAAATTATAAAGGATAGAATCTATGAACATTATAAAGGATAGAATCTATGAACAGCTCGAATAAAATCTCCGTGGAGATTAAAGGAAATGTTCTTGTGGTTGATGCCACACATGGAGGATATTATTTAGCAAGAAAACTGGATAATCTGTCAATTAACGTGGCTTTATACGATATATATTCCTCGTTACCGGAAAAAAAAAGAAAAGATATAACAGTTTACAGGAAAACTCCAGATATTGACCAATTCGACACTATTGTATCCCCAGTGCATTCTCCAGTGTTCAATCCTATCCTGGATAAATCTGAAATAAATATTCTTAGTTTCCATGATGCAATTCGCTACCTTGTTTTCAAATATTATAAATCCATTGCCAAAAAAACGGATATAATAGAAATTACAGGAACAAAAGGAAAGACCTCAACAGCAGTCATACTCTCACGATTGATTGATGCCGGTTCTCTGATCTTATCTTCAAGTGATGGATGCTATCATTTAACACCAAATGGAAAAAGTGTAAATATTTTGAGGGGTAGTGTAACTCCTGTAAGATTGCTTGAGATATTTGATCTGATCCATTGTGGTGAAATCTCTCCCCCTGAATATATCATATTCGAAGTTTCTCTTGGATTTACAGGTATAGGATGGATTAATATCCTTACATCACTTGATTTTGACTATAAGATTGCTGGTGGTAGACTGAGTGCAGTTCAGTCTAAATTAATTTCACTTAAAAATACGCGAGGTATTGTGATTGCACCATATAAAAAAGATATAAATCCTAATTCATTTAAGAATGGTTCTCAATTATTTTTATACAATAGATCTGATAAACCATCCAGTTCGTTTTTCAGAAATGCTTATACATATGATTTAATAG